>DATFGJ010000468.1:0-4853 GCA_035249585.1 Lacipirellulaceae bacterium | reverse complement strand
GTTTCTCAAATCGACTTGGAGCAATAGAAAAATAAGCGTCGCCATGGAGGCACTGACAACGGCCTCCTGCTTGAGCCGCTTGCCGAGGTCGTAGCCGATCGCGAAGCACACGAAAACCGAGAGCAGGCCATAGGTGGCGGTCACCGGCACTTGAAGCAGCTGGCGATATGGCTTGACGATCGCCTGCCAGTTGTCGCTGGGGAATTCGGCCAAAATCATGAACAGGCCGCCAATGATGGTCAGAGGCACGATCGACACCATCCCGGCACGAATGGCCGACATGTACGTGTTCTCGCTGAGGGCAGCCAGCGCGCGCACGACGATCTGATTTCGAGGCCGGCTCGTTTCATCTAGATTTGCCACCTGTTATGATTTCCCCTTTCGCGCTTTCGCCCTGTCGTGCTTTCGCGATTCTCCGATGTCACGACAGCACGACGCGCTTCGCGACTAACTTGGGTTCATTAAAATTGATGAGCAATCCGACGTGAAGTTTCGTGGCTTTAAGGTACGACTTCAGCTGTGCAAAGTGAATATCCTCGAGGGCCTTGATCGCCTTTATCTCAACCACAATTTGTCTCTCCGCGACAAGATCTAGTCGATGTGTGCCAACTTTCTCGCCACGGAAGAATATTGTGATATCCTTTTGAGTTTCATACACGATGCCGTTGTGACGAGGCGCCACGTGCAGCGCGTTCTCATAAATGGATTCAAGGAAGCCCGGACCAAGCTCAGTGTGTACGTCGACAGCAGCCGCAAGAATGTCGCCCGAGCGGCTCAAACGCGTGTCCCATAGTTATTGTCGTTGTGTTTTTGAATCGCGAAAGCGCGAAAGGACGAAATCGCGAAAGTCAATTATGTGCGTAGCGTACTTGTAGCCGAGTCCGAATTCGAGTAGCTATTGGCGATAAGTTGGATCAGGTGCGATCGAATTACCAACTAATGGGTATGTCCAAGTCGGCAACATCATCGGTAGGGCTCGCGCTCGCTGGCGGTGAGCCGGCGTGCAATTTTGAGTGGCCCGGCTGGCCGATTCATGATGATGCCGAAGAGACGCAACTTCTTGAAGTGTTGCGATCGGGCGAGTGGTGGTACGGAGAGAAGGTGCGGCAGTTCGAGCGCGAGTTCGCCGCGTTTCAGGGTGCGGCCTATGGCGTGAGCTGCACCAATGGCACCACGGCCATCGAAATGGGGCTGCGGGCGCTGGGCGTCGTGCCGGGCGACGAAGTAATCGTGCCACCATACACGTTCATCGCCACGGCATCTGCCGTCGTCACACTTGGCGCCATTCCTGTCTTTGCCGACATTGAGCCCGATACGCTGTGCTTAGATCCGGCTGATACTGCGCGAAAAATCACTGCGCGCACGCGGGCAATTATCCCGGTGCATGTGGCGGGCCGCTTTGCCGACATGGAGCGAATCAATGAATTGGCAAAGTCGCACGGCCTGGCTGTATTGGAAGATGCGGCCCACGCCTGGGGCAGCCAGTGGGAAGGCCGCGGCGCCGGGACGCTCGGCTGTTGTGGCACGTTCAGCTTTCAGGTTTCCAAGAACATCACGGCAGGCGAGGGCGGTATCCTGGTGACGGACGACAAGGAGCTGGCCGACCTTTGCCGCAGCTTCAGCCATTGCGGCCGCACCGAAGGGTCCGCCTGGTACGACCACAACTATCTGGGCAGCAACCTGCGGATGACCGAGTTTCAGGCGGCCGTCTTGCTTTCCCAGCTCGCGCGGCTGCCGGATCAGGTCGCCCGTCGCCAGCAAAACGCCGCGCTTCTCGACGAGGCGCTGGCCGGCATTCCGAGTATTAAGCTTTTGTCAGCAGCTCCGCGTATGACCCGGCGAAGTTATCACATGTACATTTTCCTCGTGAACGAAGCCGAGCTGGGGATTTCGCGTGATCGGTTTATTGAGGCACTGGTGACCGAGGGGGTGCCCGCCTCGGCTGGCTGGTACCGGCCGCTGTATCGCAATGGCGTGTTCGCGAACGCGCACGTGGGGCCGGCGCATGGAATTCGCTCGCCGCTTGCGGGCATGGGCGTTGATTACCGCGGTGTATCCTGCCCGGTGTGCGAGCAGGTTTGCCGCGAAGCGGTGTGGATCCCGCAAAACGTCCTGCTGGCCGAAGAGTCACAAATCGCGCGTCTGGCTGAGGCAATTCGCAAAGTGGTCGCCGGTGCCACATCGCTCCGACAATCTACCTAGGATGCGTCGCGATGCTCGAGCCCGATTTTCTCGGCGGCGTAGTGGAAGGGTTCTACGGCCGGCCGTGGTTACACATCCAGCGGCTTCACCTGATCGATCGATTGGCCGCCTTGGGGTTGAACACCTATTTCTATGCGCCCAAGAACGACTTGAACCAACGCGCGATTTGGCGCGAGCCGTATGACGACGCCCAACTGTCGCTTTTCCGGCAACTTGTTAACGCATGCCGCCAACATGGTTTGAACTTCATTTACGGCCTCAGCCCGGGATTGGACATCTCGTTTTCCGATGCAGCGGAGAGAGATCGCATCAAGCGTCGGTTCGCACAATTGCACGAATTGGGTGCTCGGCACTTTGCATTGTTGTTCGACGACCTGCCGGGGCGGATGAGCGACGATGATCGGCGTGCCTATCCCTCGCTGGCCGCGGCGCAATGCGACGTCACGAATGCCATTTTCGATTGGGCCCGCAAACAAGGTGCGCGCGGCAGATTCTTGTTCTGTCCGACGCCTTATTGCGACCGGATGGATCGGGCCCAACATGGCGGTGCCGGATATTTGGACGCAGTGGGTCGCCTGCTGGATCCGGCGATCGACATTCTTTGGACCGGTCCCGAAATCGTTTCGCAAACAATTCCTATGGAGTCGATTGAGCAGCTGTCGCAGCGAATCGGCGGCCGGCCCGTGATCTGGGACAACCTGTTCGCAAACGACTACGACGCCCGCCGGCTTCACTGCGGACCCTATTCAGGCCGAGGGCGCGAGTTGCGAGGTGCTGTTCGAGGAATTCTTATTAACCCGAACAATGAATACCCAATCAACTTTATCGCGCTGCGCACGCTGGCGGCTTACTTGAACGGCGAAAGCGAATGGGAACCGCGAGCCGAGTACTTGCAATCCGCTGCTGACTGGCTGGCTTGTTACGAAACCGTAACGAAACCGATAACCCTCGACGAGCTGATCCTGCTGGCCGATTGTTTCTACCTGCCGCATGCCGAGGGTCCGGAAGCAATCAAGCTGCTTTCGCTAATTGATCGCCTGCTCGCCGAGCCGGTTAGCTCTTGGGGCGATTGTTACGAACAGTTTTGCGCGATCAATGCCCGCATCCAGGCGTTGTTTGATCGGCTGACCGAGCTGCGCGACCGCGAGCTTTTTGATGCTTGGAGTCGGCGAGTTTGGGCGCTCAAGGAGGAGCTGCAAATAATCGATGCGGCGCTGGCACAAAAGAAAGCCGGCCGCGATCTTTCCACGGGCATAGAGTTGGAAAGTTGTTTGCCAGGCACGTTTCGCGGTGGGATACTAGTCAGGCTCGAAAGTTATCTAATATTCGATGACGACGGCCGCATTCGCGCAGAACGCGTCCCTTGACTAAGCAAGAGTTAAGAAAAGGCTGACGCAGAGGCGCAGAGATTGCAGAGGACGAACACTAATCTTTGCTAATTGCCGCTAATTGTTTTTATCGCGCGGAGTAGCGAAGACCAGCGCTCCCCGCTGAACTTGGTATAGCGGCGCGAGGCTTTTCTCCGCGTTCTCAGCGCCTCTGCGTGAGATCGTTTGGCGTTTTGAATAGGAGGGTGAGAGGCGTGATGGCCTCGGTTATCCGCGATTACCGGCCGGGCGATGAGAAAGCGGCGTACTGGGTCTGCCTCAAAACGGGCAACCATGGCGACGACGGCGAGCCGTTCTATCGCGACGACCCGGACGCCCTGGGTCGAATCTTCGTCGGCCCATATTTGAAGTTCGAGCCAGGATTGGCGCTCGTGCTGGAAGATGAACAAGGCGTGTGCGGTTATGCCTTGGGCGCGCTCGATTCACGATCGTTCTATGAGCGCTACGAGCGCGAGTGGCGGCCGGAACTGTGCCGGCAGTTCCCGGAGCCGACCGGCGAGCCGGCCGATTGGACGCGAACCAAGTCGATCCATTATCTTTATCATCATCCCGAATATTTTTGCCCTGAGCCGTACAAAGTTTATCCGGCCCACTTGCACATCGACCTCATGCCGCGAGCCCACAGGCAAGGCCACGGCTCGCGAATGATGAACGAATTGATGGACCGCATGCGAAAACGAGGCGCGCCTGGGGTGCATCTTGGCATGGCTGCCGACAACGACCGTGCGTACAGCTTCTACAGGAAGCTCGGCTTCGTTGAACTCTGCCGCCGCGGCCAAGCAGATGATGGGTCGATCTACATGGGCAAACGGTTAACGGGTTGAGAAGGGTTTCAGCGGCGATTTTTGAACAGGAGCAAACAGAGGAAACAGAGTCGATGTTGTAATAAATACGGACAATCACCAACTGACAATGGAGATATAAATGACATTTACAAAAATCGGTTAAACGAAAACGAATCGCGATAGCCTCAAACGAGGTCCTTCTATGCTTCGTCTGTTATCTTCTGTTAAAAAACCTATTGAGCACATGTAATCCCTTCGATGAAACGAATCAACACGATTACTCGTAGAGAATTTATCGGCCGCACCGCAACCGCGTCGGCAGCGCTCATTGTCCCCAGCTATGTTCTCGGCCGAACCGCCGACTCAGCGGCGCCAAGCGACAAGCTCAACATCGCCGGCATCGGCATCGGCGGGCAAGGCGCCTCCGACCTGGCGGAAATGGAAAGCGAGAACATTGTGGCGCTGTGCGATGTCGATG
>DATFGJ010000467.1:0-6333 GCA_035249585.1 Lacipirellulaceae bacterium | reverse complement strand
CCACTTCTGCTCTTTCTCCTACCGTTTCTGCCGGTCGCGTTGCAGGCGCTCGAATTCTTCCTGGAGCGATTGCTTGGCGGCGGGCAGCGAGACCACGTACTGGCGGTCGTACTCGACCGCGTACTGGTACTCGATGAGCCGGGCATCCTCGCCAGCCGCTTTGGCGGGCACCTCGATGTCCCAGCGCAAGAGGCCCATCGGCCGCTCTTCGCGCTGGTACAGCTTGTCCTCGCTGATGGGGTCGCTCGTTTTGGCGAGCGTGACGCGGATGTCCTCGCCGTTCTCGGCGTGCGGCAACCGGTCGAGAACGCGGACCGGCGTGGCCTGACCGCTGAAGTTCTCGACAACGAGGCGATAATCGAAACGGGTTTCGCGGTTTCCCCCTTGCACATCATCCTGCTTGTCGGCCAGTTCGCGGCGGCCGCGCAGCTGCGGGTCGGCGCCGAAGCCGACGACGAACGTCTCGCCGCGGGCCACGGTTGGAATCTCGCCCTGCCCAACGAAGCGGCCATCCAGGTAGACCGTAATTGGGCCGGCCAGCAGATCCTCGTCGCTGGAGTTCATGAGCTCGGCTTCGCGATACACGTACGAGGTGAGGACCGGCACTGCGACGTGATAGAAGCGGCTGTCCATGTCGGTGTGCATGATGCGGACCATCTGCTGGTCGGAGCGGCTGGCCAAGCTGACGCCGCCGTTGAGGCGATAACTCAGGCTCGGCCCGTTTGCATTCTCCGTGGCGCCGCTGCGCAGGACGCTGAGCGTCGTTGCGTCGCCGTTGATCTCCAGCTGCTGCACTGCACAGGCTGCATCGTTGAGACTCCAATTGAAGCGATTCTGCTCCTCGAACATCACGGCGTTGTTGCCGGCATACGCGTAATCGCTCTTGCTCTTGTTGAGGACTTGAATCTGGTCGAGTACCTGGCCCTTCGACAGGCCGAGGCCGAAGGCAGCGGCCTGTTGGCTTGGCTCTTGCCCCGGTGCATTCGGCGTATTCTGCGCGTGTGACGCGAGGGTCACGTGAAAGGGGGCCAAGCCCGGGCCGGCAGCGCCGAGAGCGGGGGAGGCCGTTGAAAGCGTCAGGATCACGTCGTTCCAATCTTCGCCGGTAAGCTGCTGGATGAGGGCGTTGTATTCGACGCGGACTTTCTTGCGATCGGCATCGGCGCGCATCGTATAAGCCGGCGACCAGCCGCAGTTGCTGACCAGGTAATTCAAGCGAACCTCGACGGCACCGGGCACTTGTTTCTGCAGGAACAGCACCGCCTCGCGTTCGGTGCGCGATGCGCCTGCGGTGATCTCGGCGCGCTTGCGCTGCAGCAGCTGCAGCTGCTCGTTGAGATCGTAAGCCTCGCGGGCCAGCGCGACTTCCTGTTCGGCGATCTTTTCATGCTGTGCAAAGGCGAACGTGGTGAGTCGCTCCAAGGCCTCGGCATCGAGCACGCCGCTGGTCAGATCGGCTTGGGCCGTCGGGGCCACGAAACCTTCGAGTTTACCGAGGTACTCCGCCCGCTTTCCCAACAGGGCCTGGCGTTTCGAGGTGAGGTCGATCTGCCGCTGCACATCAAGGATTTCGCGATCGAGCTTGCGAACTTCCTCGCGCGGCTCCTCGCCGACGGCCCGCTCGCGGAACCTCACGGCGCGGATTTCCACGGCATCGCCGCCCTCGGCAAACAGGCTGTTGGACACGACCTGCTCCGGCAAGTTGCCGACGACGACTTCCACGCTGCCCGCTTCGCCATTGACTGGAATCGCGCGGGTTACTTGGGCCTGGCCGCGGTAAAGTGTCACGGCAGTGACGCTCCCGTTGATATTTTCGGCCCGCAGCTCGTGCAGGCTGCTAGCGATGAGGATTGCAAGGGCGGCTAGTGGGCGGCGGAACATGTACGGACGAAGCATTGTGGGCCTCCTTCTGTAGGTCAGGCTTTCGGAGCCTGACTCGTTTTGATCCTCAGCCTCCGAAAGGCTGACCTACTGTGTCAGGCTAGAAAGCCTGACCTAATGTAAAACAGCGCGCACGAATGGCACAACGCCGATCGTGTAACGAGTTTGTAACGAGAGGGGAGCGGGTCCGCAGCGTTGGACGCGGTTTGGGAAAAGAAAGTTCCCAGTGCGAGATCAGCGGCGCGCTTCGGCGATCTCTTCCGCCTCGGCGTACACTTCGCGGACCTGGACGCGGTGCCTGAGATAATACAACACACCAACGAGCGCCACGGCAATCATCGTCACGCGCTGCGCGAGTGACGCCATCGTGCCATCGCCGGGCTGAACGCCCGCGGCGCCGGGCATGTGTTGGTATAGTTCCTCGATGGCCAGCTCCATGGTGCCGAGTCCCGCAAACGAGATGGGGATCGCGCCGACCATGCTGGCAACCGGGATGGCAACCAGGTGTTCGGTCCAAGTCGGCCGGTGTACCGGCAATCCCCCGGCTACGAAGTAGAACGAGGTGATGAACATGACGTTGGAAAGCGCGCTCACGGCAGCGGCGGTCGTCAGCAAACCCTTTTGTTCACGATAGGCCCGCACCGCTGCGAGCAGTCGTGCGAGCGTGGTGCCGGCGATCGGCACGCGGCCGGCGAAACCGCTGATGACGGCGCCCGAAAAAGCGGGCACGAACAGCAAAAGAGCGGCCCCCGTGAAGACCAGGGCGGCCGTCGCCAAGATTGTCTTCGATAGTAATGCCAATCCGGGCGAGGAGGCGTGGATCAGATCGGTTGATAGAATCCCTCCGCCAGCCAGCGCGAGCATGGTCGTTACTCCCAGGAGCCGGTCGGCCGCCACGGTGGCTACCGCTTCGGTGCGGCGCCCCGGCTGGCCATGCGCCAGGAAGATCGCGCGGAACAAATCGCCGCCGATTGCGCCGAGCGAAACGAAATTCAGCGCGAAGCCGAGTGCGCCTAGGCGCAATGTATCGGCGAGCCGCACGCTGATCCCCACGGCGCGGATCAAGAGGTGCCATCGCACGAATCCCAGCAAGGCCGCGGCGAACGTGCACGCGGCGCCGGCCACGAGCGCGGGCCAATGCTTGGGCTCTTCCACCAAGCGCGTGAACGCGTCATGCTCGCGGGCTTGCCACACCAGGTACGCCAGAATCGCCGCGGCCAGCGCGATCTTCGCGGCGGCGACAAGTGTCCGGCGTGTGGCGGAGTGTGGTGCAGTCATAACGCTTCGTAGCGCAAAGCGCCGCCGCGATTTCCAGGCACATCCTACCGTTGACAGGCAAAAAGCCTACTGGTAGGTTTCAATTCCGACAATGTCCCGGACGGAAATTGGGACGCACGGGGGATTAGCTCAGTTGGGAGAGCGTCAGGCTGGCAGTCTGAAGGTCACCGGTTCGAGCCCGGTATCCTCCACTTTGTATCTTCAATGAATGAGAATTGAAGACGTTCATCGCGAGCCGGGTTGCCCCGACGCCGGCTCATTCGGCGTTAAGTCACCAGCGCCCCCGATTCCTCGCTTCGCATCCGCTTTAGATGCGGCTGATCAAGTATCTTGAATGGGCTGACCACGTCGCGCCACCGCTCACCCATCTGTTCGATGCGAGAATCATTGATGGGTCCGAGTTGTCCGTCGGCAAGCGCAAGATAAGGCACGCGCTGCGGCGCGAGGCCGATAATCCGCGCGACTGTCGCGTCGATGGCTGGCAGGTTCGTGCCCACGATGATGAGGCCCATAGCCTTGCGGCTGCCGAGAATCGGCCCGTCGCCTTCCATGCAATCGATGCCGTCCACAATGCCGATGAGTTGCGGCAGCGAGGCATTGATGTCGTACACGGTTTGCGGAATGCCGGCGTGATGCAGCACATTCTTGGGCCAGCCGTAAACGAGTCCCGGCAGCACGCCATACAGGTTTTTCATCGTGGCGGTGAGGCCCATCCAATGATGCGTCTTTAACTTAGGCATGGAGACGACAAAGTCGGCCTCGGCGATGCTGCGCGGGAACCAGAAGCCGTCGAGGTTGCTGCGGCCGCCGCGGTTGGGCCGCCAGACTACCGGTTCATAATTCAGATCGGCGAACTGTGTGCGGGCATCCTTGACAGCGTCCGCCACACCCGATTCGACAAGTGCCATTTCTGTGTCGCGAACATGGCCGGGGGCCTCGCCGACTGAAACCGCCGCCCCCCAATTCTTGAATACCTCAACTGCCGCCACGACGACCGCCGGATGCGTCGTCATGTGCGAAATCTTTCGCGACGGCTCGACCATGTTGGGTTTCAGAACGACGCGGCGGCCGCGAAACACGTTGGGCTCAATGCCGGTTGCCAAAAGTCCGTCGCGGATTGTGTCGGCAAGTCGTCCATCATAATGCTGATGGCGCGCAACGAAGACCTTTGCTCTGGGCTGCCAGGCGTTTGATATCCAGGCTGCGCCGGCCAGGCCCGTCACCGCAACGCCGCTGCCGATGAGCAGCGCGCGGCGATCGAGCTTTGGCTGTTCGCAATGGTTTTGCGGTGTTGAATTCATCCGGCTAGCACCGCAAGGCGGTCATTGGAAAATGGATATTTTTCGGCGGCGGCCAGCGCCAGCAGGGCCAACTTGTAGCAGCCGACGCCCTCCGAAATGCTGCGGATGCATGCGCGCTGGAGCCACTCGAAGCGCTCGGCGGCCATTCGATCGTGCGCCGCAAGTCCCAACAGGCCGTAACACAAAGAGGATGTCGTCGTGTCTTCGCACAGTTCCCGCTGCAAGAAGTTCAGCGACAATTCCACCTGCGGCACGTGATACTTCTCATCGGCAAGCGCCATCATCGCCAGGCCGGTCGGTTGGACATGTGGAAGCAGCGCCTGGCCAAGCACAATCGTGTTGCCATAGTTGCAGCCGCCGGCCGGCAGCAGTCGGTCGCTGATCAAGCGGACCGCCTCGCGCGTGCGCGGATGTTCGCCCTGGCCGGCAGCCTTCAGGGCCAGCACGAACATTGCGCTGGGTTCAACCCAGGAATGCGTGTTTGCTGCCCAGGACCAGCCGACGAGCGTCGTGTCATGGTCGGAGTAAGGACCGCGTTTTTGAGTTCGGCCGCGCTGGGCGAGCGCCCATCGAACGGCAGGATCGATCGAATCGCCATACGCGTCGCTTCCGGTAACGGACTGGATGGAACGCCACAGGAGGATTGCCAGGCCCGTCGGCCAGCAAGGAGTTGGGCGCGATGGGCTGATGCCGATGGAGCCGTCGTCGGCCTGCTGATTCGCGAGCCAGGTGGCGGCCAGGCGGGCACACTCAATTCGACCGTGGGCCGCGAGCGCGAGTCCCGCGAGCGCCGTCGGCTCGGTCGTCGGTTCGCCGCCGCGGGAATATCCGCCTGGCACGTCCTCCTCGAGTCGGTCGATTAAGTCGAGCGTCAGGTTCACAGTCATGTTCCAGGGAACGTAACAATCCTATCTGGGATGAAGGCGATACATTTTCTTCGTCTGCATCTAGTTTTTCATCGGCCTTTTGGGGACCAATGGCGAACCAATCCGCCGGCAATGGGCGGCAAAATCGTCATAACTCCTACCGTGCGTTGCGCGGGCGACACAAATAGAAGGTTTTCAAATCGATTCAAGTCCGCGATTTGACTTCGCCCGGAGTTGACATAGTGTTTTGATGTTGGAGGCATGACGCGTAAGCGTCGGCCCCTTGGCGAGTGCTCGATGGGAGCACAACGTCACGCGTAAGAAACTCTTCTCCTCGACCGTAGGTCGGGCTTTTTGGCCTGACAGAACTTGTCGGTCGTCAGGCTCGGAAGCCTGACCTACGTAAGGGCGAAGCGTAGCGAGCGCGACACAAGGGCCTGCGGCGTCATCATCCTCGAAAAGGCAAACCAGTCGCAAGGCTGGGGCGCAAAGCTAAGGGCCGTTTACGCAAGTAGGCGGTAGCCTGGCTGCCGAAAGGATGTTGGCTGTCGTTCAAAGCCGTGGCGACACGGCGAGCGACAACTGAACGGATCTTCCGTGCCAACGCGAGGTTGATTTCGCAGAAAGGTGTAACTGTCCGGCCTTCACGACGGCAAATGCAGGTCCATCCGTTAAGTCGGATCGCCGTCGGGGAGGTCAATATCGGGAGCAATTAAACTTTTAACGGCTCCCGTCACTTAGTAGGGCCTGGCCCACAAGGCCAGGACCGAGAACCGGAGGATGCAATGAAGAATCTCGCATCGAAAGTACAACGTTTCCTCGTCTCGGAAGACGGTCCCACAGCGGTCGAATACGCCGTTATGCTGGCGTTGATCGTGATCGTGTGCTTGACCGCCATTCGCTCGATCGGCACGAACGCCAACCTGACGTTCGAGTCCGTCGCGACTGAGCTGGCCAGCTAAGCCACTGCAGGCAAGGACCGAACCCTACTTGCCGACTTGAAACCC
>DATFGJ010000466.1:0-6036 GCA_035249585.1 Lacipirellulaceae bacterium | reverse complement strand
TCCGGCTCACAGCGCCGCAGGTAACTGCGCAAGAACGTGGGCGTGGCCAGAAAAATGGTTGCACGGCGCGACCGGGCCAGCTTGGCGACAATGCGCGTGTCGAGCGGCATGACATGGTAGGCCGTGCGAATATCCAACAGCAGCGGGCCCCACAACGTGACGGTGAACCCGAGCGAGTGGAAAAACGGCACAATGCCCAGGATGCAATCATCGGGCCGCGGGTGGACCACCTGGTCGATCGCCTCGACGTTGGTGGCAATATTGTGATGTGTGAGCATCACGCCTTTGGGCATCCCGGTGGAGCCCGACGTGAAGATCACAGTCGCCACGTCGTCGCCTCGGATGTGGTGCAGCCCGAGAATCCGGTCGAGCAGGAATCCCGGAACGGCGTAGGCGGCCAGGGCGGCGACGAGCTGATCACCGCGATGGATTTTCTCGCGCAAGTCCTCGAGATAAACGAGCTCCGCCTCGAGATTGTTTTGGAACTTCGCCATGGCCGCGTTTTCCATGAATTTGCGGCTGGTGAGGATGATCCGAATGTTTGCCCGGCGGATGCAGGCATTCACGACTTCGGGCGATGCGCTGTAGTTCAGATTGGCGGTGATGCGGCCGGCCATGGACAAAGCCGCATTGGCCACAACGGCCGCCACGGTGGGCGGCAGAAGCAGGCCCACGTGCCGGTCGTCTTCGCGCAGCACATGACGCAGCAGCAGGCGGCGAAACATGAACGTCCCGGCAAGCAGCTTGCCTCCGCTCAGCTCGGCGCCCGTAGAATCGGCGATTTTCCAGCTGAACTTCTTTTTGCGGCAATTGCGGATCATCGCCCGAGGCAGCGCGGAGGTGCGCTGCTTGCGCCCGGCCATCGCATCGGCGCCGAGATCTTGCACTGCTTGTCGCACTTCAAAGATGTCCTTCGGGTGGGCGATCGGTTTGCCAATCCAGATGGAAACACGTTTCGGCCGAGTGGACGGCCACTTCCAAAAAAACTTCCCACCTCGAAAACTGAAGATGCTGCCCCACAATTCATCGAGGTACACCGGGATCAAAGGCGCGTCGGTGCCGCGCTGAATTTCCAGCACGCCCGGCTTGAACGACTGCAGCTGCCCGGAACGGCTGATGCCGCCTTCGGGAAAGATACACACCAGGTCGCCGGCGCGCAAGGCCTCTCGAGCCGTTTCAATCGCGCGGCGCGCTGCCTTGGGAGTGCCCTTAATGGGAATCGCACCCATGATTTTGGCCAGCCCGCGGCTCCACCAATTGGTCAATAGGTCGCGGTCCACGAGCAGCCGCACCGTGCGCGAGGATGTGGTCGTGAGCAACAGGCCGTCAAGCCAGGAGATGTGATTAGGGACAAGAATCGCGCCGCCCTGCTCGGGGATGTTCTCACGCCCGTGGACTCGAATTGTGTAAATGGAATGCGTGACGAGCCAGGCGAGGAATTTAATCGTTGCTTGCGGAATCAGGACAACGATGTAGATGAACACGGGGACGGTCGCCAAAGCGCAGAAGAAGAAGACTTGCCTGGACGAGAGCGTGATTCCAAATGCCGGCGAGCGGAGCACCCAGAAAACGACCGATGCGACAAGCATGCCACCAAACGTGAGAAAGTTGCTCGCGGCCAGGATTGCGCCGCGGTGCTCGGCCGGGCTGCGTTCCTGCATGAACGCCGCCAGCGGCACGTCGAATAAGCCGGCGCTGACGCCCAGGAGCAAGAGAAAGATGCAGGCCGCAATGTAACTGATCGTATATTCGCCGCTTGGATCGACGAGCACGCCTTCGACGGTGTACAGCAGAAAGGCGAAAAGTGCGAGGCCGCCAGCGCCAAGCGGCAAAATGCCCAGCTCGACTTTGCCTCCGGACCAAATGCCGGCGAGCACGCTGCCAAGTCCTACACCGACAACCAACGATCCCAACAGCAACGATACCTGCGTTTGCCTGCTGGCTTCGCTCCCCTCGGCGGCGAACTGATCGATGTTCAACTGGGCCAGCATGGCGAACGTCCAAAAGAACATGATGCCCAGCGCCACGCGCAACAGCGCCCGGTCATGGCCGAGGATTTTCAGATCGCGCATTGTCTGCCTGGACATGTCCCAGGGAAAGACGCGGTGAGGATTGGCGGCCGGGAGGCGCATAATGAACAGGCTGGCGACCCAACCGGCGACGGCTACGCCAATCAGCACGAGCGCCGAAAGCCACCAGCGCTCTTGGCCTTTTTCGCCGGTGGCCTCGACGAGCCAATTGCCAATAATTGCACCGATTACTGTCGCGACTACAGTGGCCAAACCTATGGCGCCGTTGGCCGATGAAATCTTGCTGGGCCGCAGCATCTCCGGAATGCTGCCTAGCTTCGAAGGTCCGAAGAGCGCCGCCTGCGCACCAATCAGCGCCACTACGAAAAACATGGAATACACGTCGCCGATGAGAATCGCGCCGATCGCCAGCGTCATGATTGCGATCTCAGCCAGCTTGCATTTGATGATCACATCTCGCTTGCTGAAACGGTCGGCCAGGTAACCCGCCGGTGCGGCCAATAGGATATAAGGAAGCACCAGGCATGCGGACCCGATGGCGAGGATTGTGCTGTGATCATATTCCGTGTGGTCCTTGCCCAATCCGATCACCAGCCAACGCAAAATACTGTCGTTTGTCGCGCCGAGAAACTGGGTGAGCAACAAGCCGATAAATGTCGACGACAACAAGCGATCGCTCTGCTCGGCATGCGGCGATTCGAGCGATTCCGCTTCAGTGGTCGAAGGATGGCTTGAATAGTGCATGGCAAGTAACGACGCAGGACGACATTAGCGGTTTGCGTCCGTCCGGTCGGCACGGGCCTGCGGCATTGGCCGAGCTGGCCGTAGCCGCGCTCAATCCTGCGAATACCGCAGCTTGAACGGACTTTTCCTGTCCTAACTGTAACTCGTGATTGTACGGGCCAGTCAATCCTCGCGGTATGCCGGCTCAGGCGGCAAGAAAGATAGAGATCAAGCGTGTGCGCATGGAAAGGCAGCCAAGAATGCCTGCCCGCACGAGCTTTGAAACTGGATTGGCCAATGTCATCGCAATCCAAAATTCTTCAACTCGGTTGTTCGCCGTCCCTTTCGATACGGCCGGCACGTTCGCTGTGATTCGAACATTTGGGAACTGAAGCGGGTGTGTCAAGTTGCTAGCGGACGGCGCTCGATAAATGGCGATGAAGGCCGGCAAGGCTTGGATCAAACGAAGCGCAGGGCACGTCGCACACTCTTGGCACGCCCATGGACCTAAACCGCCACCAGTTCTTCTTCATTGGTTTCCTGGTCCTTCTCATTGGAGTGCAGTTTCGCTACGTGAGCGCTTACGTGCTCAACCCGGAGGCCACGAGATTTCTCGCTGAACATACCGGGCAATCATCATCCGGAGTGGCTTCGTTGCTTTCCGCCACGGCCGGAACTGGGGCGGCGCCGCGCAAGGTGCTCGAGCCGCCAGAGTGGCTCTCCTGGTGCCTGATTTCCGTCGGCGCGGTGCTTTGTTTGCACTCGCTGGCCATGCCACGCCCCGCGTAGCCGGTTGGCCGGTAAGCGGCGAGCCGGTAGTCTTTTCGCGCCCTCGCTGAACAAACACATCGTGGAGCTCACCGCGCATCCAGACGACAACACTTTTGAGGGCCTTGAAGACGCCGCCCGGACGCTGCAGTCGTTCATCCTTGCAGCCAATTCCAGGCGTCGCTATTATCGATAGTAGTGGCGTGGCGCTGTGGCAAGCATGCGGCCGAAGCGCCAGTTATTATTCCGTTTTCCGAGAAGGCACACGCTCGTTTGGCTGCGACCCGGCACACGGCAAAACGGTGTGCCGTATGCCCCGCGGGGCCTAAGCCGCGTGCCGTCGGCGATCCAGGAGGAAACTCAGATCCATGGCCACACCGCGACGAATCAAGATCACTGAATCAGGCAAGGTCAGCGTGATCACGTTTAACGACTCGAAGATCATCGACGAATCGGAGATTCAGGAATTCGGCCAGGAGCTTTACGACCTGGTCGAACGCGACGGGCGAAAAAAAATCGTGCTTAATTTTGCGAACGTGGAGTTCTTGTCCAGCGCGGCGCTTGGCAAGTTGATCGGCTTTGACAAGCGCGTCAAGCAGCATGGGGCCGAACTCATCCTGTCGAATATTCGCCCGGAGATTTACGAGGTGTTCGCCATCACCAAGTTGACGAAGCTGTTCGTCATCAAGGACGACGAAGCCGACGCGCTGGCCGCGATCTGAAAATCCGATAGGCATATCGCGCTTCGAAGCTTGACGCAACAACCTGCGCATTGGCCATTTGACTCGCACGCCGCCGGCGGAAAGTTCAAACGCATGTCGGACCATCGCTGGAGCTGGACCGCGGTCAGGAGCCTGCCCAGCCAACCCGATGCGCACGTTCCATTCATGTTAGAAATCTTGCACGAGTTGAAGAGGCTCGGATGGGACGGACGCGATTACTTCGGCGTCGAGCTCGCGCTTGCCGAATCGCTTGCCAATGCGATCCACCACGGCAACCGATTGGATGAATCAAAACAAGTGCACGTCGAGTGCAAGGCCAGCGACGAGCGATTCTGGATTCGAATCTGCGATGAAGGCGCGGGCTTCAAACCCTTATTGGTGCCTGACTGCACCGCCGACGAAAACTTGGAGTGTTCAGGCGGCCGAGGTCTGGCGCTCATCAGGGCCTTTATGAGCCATGTCGAGCATAACGAACGAGGCAATTGCGTGACGATGGAAAAAATCCGCTCGAACGAGCCATTTATGCGGCGCAATTGTCGGCCTTGCGACGGCGACGACTCCACGCCAAAATAGTATAATTCCCGTTCGCCGCCTGACTCATGTGGAACACGCATTGACGGCGGTATCTTTTGATCCCCTGTAGCTCAGTTGGTAGAGCAAGCGGCTGTTAACCGCTGGGTCGTAGGTTCGAGTCCTACCGGGGGAGCTTTTTGGCCTCGTTGCAAAGTGTTCCCAATGAAGCACTCCCGGCAATGGGGCTTTTTTCATGCGCCAAATCCGACACATCGGGGCGCTTGCATAGGCCCTCAACGGTTTCAGCGTCAACAACGACGCACAGTCGAAATTGGATTGGCTGCATGTTGTTTGCTCCTAACCGGTATAAGTGCAAAGATAGCGATTCGCGATCGAGTGAAACCCTGATGCGATCAGGGCGTCAACGGGCGGTGGTCGACAAGATCCGGCCTGCTCATTTAAACGTCAAACCTAGAATTCAAAGCACTGCTGATATGTCAGACCTCAATTGGAACGCGGACTACTCATGAGCTGGTGGAAAAGTGTGGAAATTTTTTGGAAGATTGCACGAACCTTCGGCCGATCTGACACTCTTATAGGTATTCAACAGAACTTTTGCCCCGGAATGGGGTATAATGGTGCTAGAGGTGACTGAAATGATGTATTCAAGACCAAGCTTCATACGCTTATCGCTGACGGCGCTGCTGTGCTCCGGCGCATTTGCCCAATGGGCAAATGAACGGCAGGGTTACGCGCCCGCAAGCGAAAAAAATAGGCGAAAATGACACTTGGTCCTACTCTTTGATGAGCCACAAGGCCCGGTGTCAGAAAGACGCCGGGCCTTTTTCTTTGGCTTTCCTGCCGATCGAAGAGGCCGACCCGGAAGAAAACTTTGGGCTGGTAGCTTAGACGGTAAAGCGCCTGACTGAAGATCAGGTATCGAGGATTCGAGCGCCTCCCGGCCCACTTGCGCTCACTGTGCGCGCATACACAAAAACAAAACATGCCCCGTTGGTCTAACGGCAGGATAGCGGGCTTTCAATCCGCAGTTGAGGGTTCAATTCCCTCACGGGGTACTGACATACAGAACGTGGCGAAGCCTGGTATCGCGCTTGGCTGGGGGCCAAGACGACCAACGCTGCGCGTCGGTGCCCGCGGTTCGATTCCGACCGTTCTGTCACGAACCACAAGGAGTGCAATGTCGATGATTCTGCGATCCAAACGCATACGCCCGAGCCATTATTGGGTCGTGGTGTAACGGTCGCATACCTGACTTTTAA
>DATFGJ010000465.1:0-2408 GCA_035249585.1 Lacipirellulaceae bacterium | reverse complement strand
CGATCGGCGTGGGCACGTGGGGCAACGAAGGCCCGGCCACCGTCCGACTGCGGACCTTCGCCGATGCAAATCCTGCGCTTGGCTATAACGTGAGCAGCATCACGGGCACATATGTCGACGTCAATGGAACGACGCGCACGGGCACCTGGAATATCGAAAGCCGGCAGCAGGTGCGCGAGAAGACGCAGCTTGCGCTGGATCGCGGCATGCCGGGCATGTTTACCTGGACGCTGCACTATGACGCCACCAATGACCTTGGGCTGCACCGCGTGATGCACCATTACATGGCGTTTCAGCGCGGCGTGCCGGATTTGTATCTTGATGGGCAAGTCGATGCGGCCGACGCCCACAAGCTAGCCGACGAGATCGGCACGGTGCCGGGCTGGACGGGCACGAACACGCCGGCTCGGTTCGACGACTTCTATCTCAGCGGCAACTGGGAAAAAGGCGACCGCGATGGCAACGGCTTCGTGAATCAGCAGGATGCGGATTGGCTGGCCGCGCGGTTCGCCGCGATGGACGTGGCCCTGCCCGACCGGCTGGCGTACACGGGCACATTCGAGCGCTTTGCGGATGGGCGCGGCCTTTCCGGCCGCTGGCAGGCCGTGCCGGGCGGCCTGGGGCAGTTGCCGGAGACCGGAAATTTCACGCAGCATGACGCCAGCTTCTTGTCATTCAGCGGCAATGGCCCCGGAGCGAGTTTGCACAGCAATTCGGCGGTCACGCTGCGAAATCAAAATGCGGCCGAGGCGTTCGATTCTCCGAATATGGCGCCGCGCAGGATGCGCGTCGAATTGGTTGAGCCTATCGACCTGGCACAAAACGAGGACACCTATGTGACTTTCCTGATTCGGCAGAACACGGCGCCGCTGCTCGTCGCGCAAGTCGCGTCGCCCAATCGCACCCTTGCCCTCGAATTCCTCGACGCGGCCGGTCAGAATCAATTTCAGTTTGCCTTCCACGCTCAGCAACAGCAATTCGCGATCGAGAATCAAGCGGATGCGGCCGGCGACGATGTGGCGGCGGGCGGGTTCGCTCCCGACACGACGTACTTATTCATCGGCAAGATCGCCGGCAACGGCGGCGGCGCGAGCACGCTCCAAGCGTCGCTGTTCGCCAACGGTTCTATTGTTGGGCGGTTCATTGATCCGGGCTTTGCGTGGATGCTCACCGCGAGCGGCGGCGCCGGTTTCGATCCGACCATCACGCAGCTGCGGTTCACGAGCCTGTTTGAAGCCAACTACACGGTAAGCAACGTGTGGATCGGCGGCGCGCACGACTTCTTCGCGCCCACGCCAGCCGAAATCGGCGACTTCAACGCCGACGGCTCGGTCGACGCCGCCGATTACGTTGTTTGGCGCAAGAATGATGGCTCGCTGGAAGGCTATAATGCCTGGCGCACGAACTTTGGGCGCATAGCCGGCTCCTCGTCGTCGCACTTCAGCGCGGTGCCGGAGCCGACGGCCGCCACACTCAGTTGCATCCTTTTGCTAATCATGTTTGCGCGACGGAAGCATGCCGCGTATTAATCGCGTTGGCGAATAAACGACGCCACCTCGGATACCTCCTCCAACGAGAGAGCGCCATCCTGGTCCTTATCGAGCTGTTTGAACAGCGCCTGGAATCGGCCGGGGACCTCGTCGACGACTACTTTTCCGTCCACGTTTTTGTCGAGCCGGTCAAAAAGATCCTCGGCCCGCCGTTTTTGTCGATCCTCAGCCGTGGGCGGTGAGCTTGCGCCGACGGGCACCACGTAATCGAAGTAGCCGATCATCATTTCGTCCCACGTCTGCTCGCCCCAGCGGACCCGTTTGGTCGGGTCGGGATTGTTGAGGTTGCCCTCCGAGTTATCGAAATGGGCCACGCAATGCAGCCGCGCGCCTTCGGGCATGGACTTCGGCTGGGCGAAACGGTAAGCCGTTTGCCAGTTGAAATCGTAGCGCGGCACCTCGAGCAGCGTCTCGCGCTCGCCGTTTGGCAGAACGGCCTCATAAATAAATGATTTGCCGCGCAAGTGCATGTGGGGCGTGAGCGACATCAGGCGAGCGTTTGCTGGAAGGCGCGAGCTGGCCGCTTCCACGCGGTAGTTCGCCTCGTTCGGTGGGATTCGAAAGTCGCTGTTGACCGCGCTGGCCGTGCGCACCTCGTACTCGACGTCCGCAGGATCAACAAACAGCATTCCCACGCGGCTCTGGTCGAATTGCTCGGAGCCGTTTGGCGTGTAATGCACTTGGAAGATGAGCTGCGAGCCGGCGGCGATGCGCCGGGCGACGCCGTCGGGGTACGGCCGCACGCGCTGGCCGGGCACGAAGATGCCATCGTACCCGGCGGCCCCGCCGCGAAAGTGCTCGCCGACATCGTCCTTCGTTCCCGCAAACATCAACACATGGTGCACTACGGAGCGGTTG
>DATFGJ010000464.1:0-2613 GCA_035249585.1 Lacipirellulaceae bacterium | reverse complement strand
AGGGTACGGGCAACGCCCGGGCCGGCTCCAAACGCAGCGGCATCCGCCGCGGCGGCGGGCACATTCATCGCATCCACAATCGCGACTATTCGTATCGCCTGCCGCGCAAAGCGCTGCAGCAGGCTACGCGCATGGCCCTCGCTGCCAAGGTCC
Organism: Lacipirellulaceae bacterium; assembly: GCA_035249585.1. GTDB lineage: Bacteria > Planctomycetota > Planctomycetia > Pirellulales > Lacipirellulaceae > JABDGM01. Next base: position 2,460 of record DATFGJ010000464.1, on the reverse strand, counting down.
GCGATGATGAACTATTGGTGATCGACGACCTGGCTTTCACCGAGCCGCGAACCAAGGAAATGGCGTCGATCCTAAAGCACCTCGACGTCCAAAGAGGCCAGTCGGTATTGGTCACTACGGCAAAGCACGACGCCAATGTGTACCGCAGCGCAAGAAACATCGAAGGCGTCTCCGTCGCGCCGGCCGGCGACTTGAACGCCCACGCAGTTTTGTCATCGCGCCGATTGCTCGTGACCAAGGCCGCGCTCGATGCGCTCGTCGCATCAGCCAAAGCCGTTTCAGCGGCCCGGGAAACTGCCGGCGCAAAGGCTTAGACGCGTAACGAGTTGGACATGCCTACCCACAAACCGCAAACCACGACGCTCACGCTCGAGCCGCACCAGATCATTCTGCGGCCGCTCGTCACCGAAAAAGGCATGCACCGCTCCACGCGCAACAACGCCTACGCATTTGAAGTGCACCGGCTGGCCACCAAGGCCGATGTACGGCGCGCTGTCCAGGAACTTTTTAACGTGACCGTCTTGAAAGTGCACACGCAAACCCGCAAGGGCAAGCCGCGACGCACGCGCTTCCGCATCGGCTTCACGGGAGACTGGAAAAAGGCCATCGTTACGTTGGACAGTGAAGACAGGATTGAATTCTTTTAGGAAGCTATCGGCTGTCGGCTCTGGGCTGTCAGCCAGAAGGCTGCTGGCCGAAAGCTGATAGCCGAAAGCCGATAGCCAATACACATGGGCATTCGCAAATACAATCCGACTTCGCCGGGTCGCCGCGGGGCGACCGTGAGCGATTTTGACGAGCTGACGCCCGGGGCAAAGCCGGTCAAATCGCTGCTGCGCTCCAAGGTGCGAACCAACGGTCGCAACAATCAGGGAAAGATCACCTCGCGGCACCGCGGCGGTGGCCACAAGCGCCGACTGCGGCTGATCGACTTCCGCCGCAACAAGGACGGCGTGCCGGCCAAAGTGAATTCGATCCAATACGATCCGAATCGCTCAGCCCGCATCGCCTTGTTGCACTACGTGGACGGCGAAAAGCGGTACATCGTCGCGCCGCACGGCCTCAAAGCCGGCGACACGGTGCTCAGCGGCAGCGAAGCGCCGCCGTCGATTGGCAACTGCCTGCCGATGTCGAAGATTCCGCTTGGTTCAACAATTCACAACATCGAGTTGCAAGCCGGCCGCGGCGGAGCGCTGTGCCGAAGCGCGGGCACGAGCGCCACGCTGATGGCCCGTGAAGCCGGCTGGGCCCAGATTTCGCTGCCCAGCGGCGAGATCAGGCGCATCCCGTCAGCCTGCCGCGCGACGATCGGCGCCACCGGCAACCCGGACAACATGGCCATCGTGTGGGGCAAGGCCGGACGGCGACGCTGGCTCGGTCGCCGGCCGCATGTGCGCGGCACGGCGATGAACCCAATTGATCATCCACACGGCGGTGGAGAAGGACGCACCAAAGGCGGCCGGCACCCGGTAAGCCGGACGGGCAAAAGCGCCAAGGGCGGCATGACGCGCAACCGACGCAAAGCATCGAACAAGGCAATCATCCGCCGACGCCGCAGCCGGCGTTACGGCGTGCAGAAGTTGCCAACGAAATAGGAGGCTATCGACTATCGGCTATTGGCTATCGGCCAGACAAGGAACCTGAGTTCTGGCCGACAGCCGACGGCCGACAGCCGACAGCAAAAAACGAATGGGACGTTCGCTAAAAAAAGGTCCGTACGTCGACGCGAAGCTGTTCGCCAAGATCGAGCGGCAAAACGAATCGGGCATCAAGGACGCGGTCACCACGTGGGCCCGTGCTTGCACGATCGTGCCCGAGTTCGTCGGCCACACGTTCATGGTCCACAACGGCAAAACGCATTTGAAGGTTTTCGTCACCGAGGACATGGTCGGGCACCGGCTCGGCGAGTTCGCCCCGACGCGCAGTTTCCGCGGCCACGGCGGCAAAGCGAAAAAGGCGGCGGCCGGAGCAGGCGCGCCGGCAGCAGGATAAAAGAGCCGACAGCAATACAACCATGGCATACACAGCAGTACATCGTCATGCACGAATCAGCGCCCGCAAGGTGCGGCCGCTGGCCGATTTGATTCGCGGCAAGAGCGTCGACGAAGCGCTGGCCATTTTGCAATACCAGCCGCAGCGCGGCGCGCGGATGCTGGAGAAATTGATAAAAAGCGCCTTGGGCAACGCCGAAGACTTGCGGGCGCCAAACGTCGGCGGCCTCGTGGTGACCGACGCCCGCGTCGACGGCGGACCAATGTTCAAGCGCATGCGCCCACGGGCGCGCGGCATGGCGCACGTCGTGGCACGCCGCAGTTCGCATATCAGGGTTAGCGTGGAGTGAGGAAGGAGAGTGTGAGTAGGTGAGTAAGTGAGTAAGTGAGTAGGTCTCAATGCATGCGACTTACTCACGTACTCACCTACTCACTTACTCACCCAACCACTATGGGTCAAAAAATCAAT
>DATFGJ010000463.1:0-3749 GCA_035249585.1 Lacipirellulaceae bacterium | reverse complement strand
AGGACTTTTTCTTCGTACTCTTTGAGTTCGGGCGTGACGTAGCGCTCCGCGTTTTTCAGCGTCTGCTTGCGGATATACTCGGGAGGAATTTTCTCGCGGTGCGTGTGCGTCACCTCGAGGTAGTAGCCGAACACCTGGTTGAAACCGACCTTGATGCTAGAAATTCCGGTCCGCTTGGCCTCGGCGGCCTGGTAGGCGGCCATCCACTGCTTGCCGCCGGCCATCAGCTCCCGCAGCTCGTCGAGGTCGGCGCGGTAGCCCGCGCGGATGAAACCGCCGTCGCGCGCCGTGAGCGGACATGCGTCGGCGAGCGCTTGTTGAAGCGGGCCGCGAATATCGGCACACAGGTCAAGCCGCGACTCGATCTGCTGCAAGAGCGCGCTTGCGCGGCCGGTAAGTTTCGCCTTGATCTTCGGAAGGATCGAAAGCGTGTGACAAACAAACGCCAGGTCCCGCGGACTAGCGCGGCCCGTTGCGACTCGGGCCAGCAAACGCTGAACGTCGTAAATCTGCTTCAGCGAATCGCGCAGCTGGGCGGTCAACGGCGCGTCGCCAAACAGCTCGGCAACAGCGTCGAGGCGGGCGTTGATAGCCGATACATCGACGAGAGGCGCGCTGAGCCACTCGGCCAGAAGGCGCGCGCCAAGGCATGTCACGGTGCGATCGAGTGTTCCCAGGAGCGATGCTTCGCGGCGGCGGGTGCCGCCCGCACCGTTGTCGCGAATCGTTGATGTCAGCTCCAAGCTGCGCCGAGTGGCCGGGTCGATCGCCAACCGCGTTGCGGCTGAATACGGCAACAACCGATCGATGTGCGCCAGCGACGCCTTCTGCGTCTCGGCCAGATAATCGAGAATCGCGCCGGCCGCACGCAGGGCCACAGCGTCGGCCGCCGAAGGATCCTGATCAAAGCCAAATCCTTCCAATGTTTGCGTGCCGAATTGTTTGGCCAGCGCATCGATGCTCGCCTTGTGGCCGAACGTCCATGCCGGCCGCCGGGTGATGGCAATGTCATCCGCGATTTCGGCGGGCAGCGGCGCCGCGTCCTCGCAAACGAGGAGCTCCGCCGGGGCGATTCGGGATAGGTGATCGAAGAGTTGTTCGGCGGGGAGCGTCGTGGCGAAGAAGCGGCCCGTGGAGATATCGATCCAGGCGAGGCCGATCGCCGAGGGCCGACCATCGCTGTGCGATGGTGCCCGCGCACCGGCTCGCCCCGAATTCGGATGGATAAGGGCAGCTAGAAAGTTGCTCGCTTGCGGATCGAGCAAGGCGTCGTCGGTGAGCGTTCCTGGAGTGACGATGCGCGTCACTTCGCGCTTCACCAGGCCTTTGGCGAGCTTCGGGTCCTCGACCTGTTCGCAGATTGCCGCTCGGTATCCGGCCGAAATGATCTTCGCGAGGTACGAATCAAGCTGGTGGTAAGGGAAACCGGCCATGGGCACCGGGTCATCGCCCTTGTCGCGGCTGGTGAGCGCAAGGCCCAGCACGCGGGCGGCCGACTTGGCATCGTCGAAAAATAGCTCGTAGAAATCGCCCATGCGAAACAGAAGCAGCGCATCGCCCGCGGCCCGTTTGGCCTCGTGGTACTGCTGCATCATGGGCGTAACAGCCATGGACACGCCTCCATCGTGTGGCGTTCCATGCTAGCAGAGTGGAGGGTTGAGAGTCGAGAGTTGAGTGTCCGGAATCGGCTATCGCTGGAGACTAAGACCGCGATACTCTCAACAATCCACCCTCAACTCTCGACTCTTTACTGCACCAGCTCTTCTTCTTCGTTGATCGAGTTGAGATCGATTTCGCCGCGGTCCTCCAGCGCACGGATCACGTCGACGATCTCTTGCTGCTTGGCTTCAACGACCGAGCGCTTAGCCGGGCCCAGATACTCCATCTCCTCGCGCAGCGTGTCGGCGGCCCGCTCGGACATGTTCTTGAGCACTTTCTCCTTGAGCGTGTCGCTTGCGCCTTTTAGGGCCATAGCCCACTGGCTGGTCTCGACGTTCTTCAGGACCGTCTGGATGTCCTTGTCGGAGAAGCGGGCGATATCCTCGAACACGAACATGAGGCGGCGGATTTCCTCGACCAAGGCCGGGTCTTCCTGCGCCAGGCTGTCCATGAGCGAGCGCTCCGTCGCGCGGTCCGAAACGTTGAGCATCTCAGCCACGGCTTCCACGCCGCCGGCATGCTCGAAGCTCTGGGTCATCACGCTCGACATGCGGCGCTCCAGGCCCTTCTCGACCTCGCGTATGATCTCCGGGTTGGTGCGCCCCATCGTGGCAATGCGCCGAACGACTGCCAGGCGGCGTGGTTCGGGCAGGCCCGCTAGAATTTCGGCCCCGTAATTCGGCGGCAAATGCGATATGATGAGCGCAATCGTTTGCGGGTGCTCGTCGATGATGTATGTGAGCAGGTTCTGGCTATCGACTTGCCGCAAGAAGCCAAACGGCGTGGCCTCGATCGATTGACGGATGTTAAGCAGGGCAGACGCGGCGTTGGGGCCGAGTGCTTTCTGGATCAGCGTTTTAGCCAGCTCCAGCCCGCCGCCGCGCAATCCAAACGACGGGCTTGCGGCGGTGAAATCCTTGACGACCCGTTCCTGCTCCTCGGCCGTGACGGCGCGCGTGCGGGCGATTTCAATCGACACTAGCTCCACTTGCTTGGCATCCAGCTTCGCCAGCAGCTGGCTAGCCTCCTCCTCGGGAAGCGACATGAGCAGAACGGCCGCATTGTGGATGTCGGACATGGCGTCGATCGCATGCTAGCGAACGGGGAGAAAAGATGGTCGCGCTGCGCGAAGCGCGCAGGATTTGCCCGCTCGGTAGATCGGCATAGAAGACCGGCAACTTAAGCAGAAGTTGCCGGTTACGAAGGATGTGAGCTGACTGCCGCATATAGCCCGGCCATCTTGGCCGGGATTTTAATCCGATGCCTTGACCAGCGGTCCCGGACCATGATAGTCCGGGTATATATTTTGCCGCTCCCAAACGGCGACCTGTCCGTCGCATTCGTCGACTTCAATGCGGATATGTTCGAGAGTGGCGTACTCCAGAGTGGCGCCGTGCTCTTCCAGTGCCGCAATGAGCTGGCGACCGATATGCGCGGCTAACATTTCGGCTGTCGTGTTGGCCATCGGCAGTAGCCGGCAGTCGCCGCTGGGAAAGATCCAGCGCCTCTCGCCCAGCGTGGCAATGACCTCGCGCCCGTTATCTTCCACTTTCAACTGCGGGTGCTGAGTCGGCAGCAAGACGTAATGATCGAGCTGGGCGACGATCTCGCGGAGCTTCGCGCGAACGAGCAGAAAATCGATCACCAGGTGATTTTCGTCCAGCGGCCCGTGAAACTCGGCGGCGACGCGATAGTTGTGGCCGTGCAATCGTTCGCACGCGGGTCCGAACGTAATGAAATGTGCCGCGCTGAAAACGTGCTCGGCCTTGTCGATTCGGACGTGCTAGGATTCGGCCATCGTAGGGTGGGCACAGCCCACCAAAACTCGAAGCCCCAAATATTGGTGGGCAATGCGGCTCGACTGAGCCCGCCGAAGTCCCACCCTACCATGACGTCCAGTCTAACCGCCCTTCGCGCAGCAGCACATACAGGCCGGCGGCCACGAGGTCGGCGGTTGTGCCCGGATTGCGCCGATGGCCGTCTTCGCGCAACCAGCCATCGAAATCGTTGAGCGCTTTGCGAAAGGCAGATTGGCCCTGTTTTTCCGACGCGAGCACTGCCTCAGCGCGGCGAGCCGCTTCCGCGGCGAC
>DATFGJ010000462.1:0-3081 GCA_035249585.1 Lacipirellulaceae bacterium | reverse complement strand
CACCCGCAAGCGGGTACCCGGCGAGGAACGGGGAGTAAGAAGCGAGGAGCGGGGAGCAAGAAGCCGTTGCCGCGCTACCGCAGCGACCGGCCTGGCAGCCCCCGGCTTCGCCGGGGGTTTTGCTGCCGACGTCGCGCGGAGCGTTTTGGCCGGCGATTCAACGAGTCGTGGCGCAGGACAATCTTTTGGCCGCGCTCGCGTCGCCACGATCGACCAGCCATCTGCGAAACGACTTTGTTCCGGCGCGACGGTGGGGTGGCTGTGGCAACGCCCCAGAATCGTTGAGGAGCGCTGGGGCGATGCCCCAGGCACCCATGCGCGACACGGATTCTGGCTTAGCCGACGCGAGCATCGACGCCGTTGATCGCGTGTTCGAAACACTCGGCAATGTAGCAGGCACCGGGCACCCGGCGGCCGATTTAGCCGGGTGCCGGGTCCGTGTGGCGTAGCAGCCACAGGGTGGACGTCGTCACAATACCAAGCGATACGATGATGGTGGGCAGTTCCCACCCTACGGCCTACCGTCGCGTGCTCTCGTAGAACGGCCGCTCTTCTTCGCCGGCCGCTTGGATGGTGACGCGCGGCATGCGGCGGCGGGAGACTGATCGGCTCACGCGCTCCGGCTGCTTCTTGGCCGAGGGCGCGACCGATTTGGCCAGTTCCGTGTACTTCGCGGCGTTCGTGTTCTCGCCCATCTCGTCGTACATCGTTGCCAGGTTGCTGTACGGCACGGCCAGGGCACTCTTGGAGAGGATGCCGTCCTCGACGGCCGTTTCGATCAAGCTCACGCCGCTTTGCGTCACATCGAGCGCCCGGCTCTGCTGGCCCAGCTGCCAGTAGGTGACGCCGATCGAGACGAGCATCTCGCCTTCGCGCCGCGGGGCATACAGCTCGGAAGCCGGCCGCGGGCCGCTCAACAGCGGCGTGGCCTTGTCATACCACTGGGCCGCCTTCTCATGGTCCTGTTGATGCACGGCGTGCACGGCGCCCATGTGGAAGTACAGCTGGCCCACGAGCTGCTCGGAGGAATGCACGGCCTGCCGCGACACGGCCCCGGCGGCCAGGTTCTCGATCGCCTTCTGCCCGAAGGCGATCGCGGTAATCGTCTGCCGGCGTGAGTGCTCGACGCGCATCGCATTGTGATAGGCGATGCCCAACTCCCACTTGATCCGCTGCTGCCAGAGCTCATCGTCGGATTGCATGAGCAGCGCTGCGGCGGCTTCCTCGGCCTCGGCAACCCACGGCGCTGGATCGAGCGTCGGTTTGAAGCTGGCCAGCGCGCCAAGTGCCCGCTGCGCGACGAGCAGCCGCAGCTCGACGCTGCCGCCGTCGTTCTCGATGTATTCCTCGGCGAGCCCCGACGCGCGCCCAATCCACTGCGACAGGCTATCGACCTTCTGGTTGAATGCTTGCCGGGCGATCTCTTCGGCCACCGCCATGTGGGCCTCAACCATCAGCTGCTTGGCGGCGCGGCGCTCTTTGCGGTCGTCGCCGATGGACACGCGGTCGGCAATTTCAATTGCCCGCGTGTGGAACGGGATTGCCTTCGAGGCGATCTCCGCATCGCCCAGCGAAGCCAGCCTGGCCATTTCAAACAGTGCTTGCGCATGCACGATCAAGCTGAGATCCTTGCGATCGAGCACCGCGCGGATTCGATGCACTGCTTCGTCATACTCGCCGAGCAGAGTGAACGTCTGCGCACGGCGCACCTGGTACGCGGCGGTCCAGGGCTCGAGCTCGCATGCGGCGGCGGCTTCGGCGTCGGCCGAATCGGCCTGTCCGGTGACCATGTAAATCTCGGACAACAGCCAATGCGCGTGCGCGTAGTTTGCGTCCAGCGCGATGGCCGTTTGCAGGTCGCTGATGTTTTTGTCGTACGGTCCGTGCAAGCGGTTCTCGGCACGCAGGGCAAAGGCTCGCGAATCGAGCGGCTGAATTGCCACTTGCGAGACCGTCATGGAAAGCTCGTCCTCGCCAACCGGGCCGATGCTATCCGTCTCGTCGAACATGAACAGCACGCCGCGCTCCGGGAACGCCTGGCCCAGCGGCACACCTTGTGCATCATCGACGATGACCGGCTCGAGTTCGTCGAGCGAAAGCTGCTTTGCCAGCTCCTTCGGATCAAGCGCCGCGGCCAGCGTCACCTTGATCGCCGAGATGACGCCGCTTTCGGCTACCAGCACGTCGACGCCGTCGAACGGTTCGATGGCATAAATCAGTACTTCGCCCTCGTCGGTCGCAATGGTACTGGCCGGCTCACCCCACGATTCTGTTAACTGGTCTTTGGTGGCCGTGCCGACGATGATGCCCTGAAACTTGACGGGCTGATACGGCACGGACGTGGCTATGGCAGTTGCCGTGGACGCTGAATCCGTTTGCTTTGCGGCAATCGGCTCCGGTTGCGACTTGGCGAGCGCAGCGCCAAATTGCGAATTCTCGTCGCTCTCTTTTTTGTCAGCGGCCAGCTCAGGCGTGTAGTCCGACAACTGCGACGTCGGCTCCAGCGTTTCGCTGACGGGCGCAGATTTGTCCTGGCCGTCGGCCGAAGATTCGCTGGCGATCGGCGTATCGCTGGCCGTCTCACCTGTCGCCACGAGCAGCGAGCCCTCGTTGATCGACAGATCAACCGTTTCCTCGCCTGATGCGGCCAGCGGCGATATTGCGAACCATAGCAACCCGAACACGGCATGACGGAGACACGTACGCATTGCGTTCCCCCCGGAATTCACCAGCGGCCAATTCGATGCATCGGCCCGTGCTGCACGGAGCCACGCTCCTCGCCCCAATCAATAAACTCGATATAACCGGTCCATCCGGTCTCTAAGTTTTCATCGGCACAACCGGAAGCACGTTTGAAAGCTTTATCGCCAAGAATCTCCCCCACAGGTAGCAACGCGACAGCAACGCCAGCGAGCCGGGCCGCCCGCGGCCCCGCGCATTGCCAACGAACCGCGATCAAATACAAGCCATCAACGGTTGCAGCGCGGCTAAACCCCTGGCCGCATCGTGTGCCGCGACTGCGGCAAGTGCTGACTCGAGGGCGGCAACTTGTTCAGCGGTGAACGGAACCGCCGCGCCGGG
>DATFGJ010000461.1:0-6189 GCA_035249585.1 Lacipirellulaceae bacterium | reverse complement strand
CGGCCCATCCTGGGCCGGTTTTTCATGCACGCGCCAAAACCGCGATCGGGCCGCTAAAAACCGGTCAAGTCGCCACGGCGACTCGCCACGGCGAGATGGCCGGGCTATGTAGCCCGTCGCCATGCCGCCGAATTCTTCGTGCTATGTTTGGGTAAGGAGAAACCCAAATGGCCGCCCCAAAATTCATCGACGACCCGGCCTACCGCGACTTGCGCGCCAACGACATCGAGCACTTCGAACAGCACATCGCCGGTCGCAAGCAGGTGGATTTCTCAAGCGCAGATTTGCGCGGCGTCGACCTGCGCAACGTCGATGTAAGCAAACTGATTCTTCGCGATGCTTACCTGCGGGACGCTGATTTGCGCGGGCTGGACCTGAGAGCGCTCGACATGGAAGGCTGCTCGTTGCACGGGGCGAAAATCAGCGGCACGTATTTTCCAGCCGACCTCTCACCGCAAGAAATCGCCAACAGCGTCCAGTTCGGCACGAGAATGCGCACAAATATGTAGCGTCAACCTGCCTGATTCGACGGGCCGGCGGCTGACCTGCTAGCGCTCTTATTCTTTACAAGACCAATGAGATCCTTACTGGTGCGCATGCGGGTGCGATTCGCCAAATAAGCTTCTTCCACGTTACGAACAGTCGTTTCAACGCCGGCCCGGCGCAATGCCGTGTAAGCATCAACCAATAGAATTGGCGGTACGCCGCGCAGCCGCATCGTAATAATAGACACTATCGGGATCGGAAAGCCGTTCATGAGGGCCCGCACCCACGCGCGCCAAAACAAAAAGAAGGATACCATCAGCACGATCAAAAAAATCCAAAACAGCACGACCAAGAGAATCGTGAGCAAGCTTCCAAACGAGTTCATAGCCCGCCTCCTGAATGGCGGTTGTCGTGCTTCCAGAATTCTATTCGCTGCCGGTCGCGGTTTGTTGCACCCTCTTAACAAGTTTCTTACTTACCGCGTGCCAAGCTAGACCTCCGGCAATAAGAGCCAAGCCGATAAGCCAGACTTGCCATTCCACGGCAAACGCCAGCGATAAGCAAGCGACAAGGCCGATCCAGGCGATCCACCGCGGGTATAGTCGCTCCGGGCCAGTTAATCCCAACGCGGCGAGGTTCGTGATCGCGTAGTAGACGAGCACGGTGAAAGCGCTGAAGGACCAATTCGTCTTGATGCTGCCGATGGCCGCCAGGGCGGCAATGGCAACACCGGTGACCACGACGGCCACGGACGCATTGGCGGTCGCGGCGGGCATATCGCCCCTGCGACCCATCGCCAATAACACGCGCGACAACCCGAGAACCAGGTTCAGCAGCACGCCGAGCATCGCCGTGATCGCTCCGATGGCAACAATCCAGTGCACGCGCAATGGAAAATGGCGCGAAACCACCTCGAGCGGGGCCGCTTTATCGATTGCGGCCTTGGCCAGTGTTTCGCCACCCGCCGCTCCCACGCCCACGATCGCCACCGAGACATACACAAGTGCCGAGACGATGAGCGTAATGATGATCGCCCGCGGGATCGTCCCGCGCGGTTCGCGAACCTCCTCGCCGAGCGTGGCAATCCTCCCATAACCCGTGTAGGCGACGAACATCAGTGCGGTGGCGTGCAGCAGGGCCAGCGGCTCCAGCGTAAATTGCAAATGGTTCGCCGAAACGGCAGGTGCGCCACCGACTACAAATGCCGCCAAAGCAACGAGCGTCATCGAAACGATGGCGATGTTGAAGTGACTTGAAAGCCGGATTCCTGCCAGCACGATCGCTGTCAAGACGGCCACAGTGCACGCCGCGAGCGCCGCCAGCCATCGTGGATCTTGTCCGGTGGCATTTAGCAGGTAACCAGCAAAGCCCAGGGCGGCGGTCGCGGCAGACGCGGTCTTCGCACAGAGAAACATCCAGCCAGCCGAGAAGCCGAGCCAGGGTCTCAGGTAGCGATATCCGTATTCATAGGTGCCTCCGCTGACGGGATGGTTGGCGGCAAGTTGGGCGCTGCTCAAAGCATTACAGGTCGCTACACCCGCCGCGGCAATGATCGCAACGATTACGCCCGCCCCCGCGATGCCGGCCGCGATCCCCAGGCTCACAAACACGCCGGTGCCGATGATCGAGCCAAGCCCCATCATCGTTGCGCCAAACAAGCCGATTTCGCGCTTCAGGCTCATAATGGCCAATTGGCCGACGGGTCGAAGTTGATGATGTGCGTCTCGGCTTGGGTGGGCATTTGCGGCCGAATAAACGGCTTGTCGGCCGTTTTGTGACAGGAATAGCAGTTCTCGAGCGTCGACCGATAGCGCTTCTCGAACAGCGTTTTGTCTTTCGCTGCGATGGCTTCCTCCAATTCCTTCAGCGGGCCATTCTCGAAACCCGTGAGGATATCTTGCACGTCCACGTCGTTGCCCGCGTTGTCCTTGCGCAGGGGAATGATGCGAATCGCCCACCGCAGATGCGAACGGGTCTCCAGCCAATAGAAGTTGGCCAAGTCCCAATGCTCGCGCTGGCCGGCGAACCAAAGATTGGAGAAGTGATATCCGACGTCTTGCATTGCGTGGGCCTGGTCGGGTAGTTTGCCCTTGATCGATTCAATCTCCGCGGCCAGCGTGGCGACGTCCGGCGCCGGCTTGGCCGTTTCAGCAACAGCCGTGTTTGCAACCGGGTGCAGTAGGGCATGCCCTGCGGCGCCCAGAAAAACACCCGTCAAAAGCGTCAATAACAATTGGAATCGATGCGGCGTCATCGTTTGATTCTCCATCGCATGGGGACGGCAGTGGCATAGCTCAACATCGTATCATCTTCGCGGCGATAATCGAACTACGAACGCAAATAACATGTTGAAGCGCATCGCCACGACCCATGCCCCGGCCGCCGTTGTCCTCGTGCGTCTGATGGTCGGCGCCGTGTTCCTTTCGGAGGGGATTCAGAAGTTTTTGTTCCCAGCTGAAGTGGGCGCGGGCCGGTTCGCGACGATCGGCTTCCAGTCGCCGGAGTTTGTCGCGCAATTTGTTGCCTGCTTCGAGATTGCTTGCGGCGTCCTTGTGCTATTAGGCCTGATGACTCGATTGGCGGTGATTCCGCTCATCGTGATTATGCTGACGGCGATCTACACGACAAAATTTGAGATTTTTCAGCAACAAGGATTCTGGAAAATGGCCCACGAGGGCCGCACCGATTGGTCCATGCTGCTGGGTTCGTTGTTCTTATTGATCGTTGGCGCTGGTCAATGGTCGATCGATGAGGGGTTGAGTCGCAGTCGCAGCCCGTAGTTCGTGCCGCAACACGCGCTACGTGAAACTAGCTGGCATCGTCCAAGACGAGGTGCGTGCGCTTCGCGCCATCTGTGTTGCCCAATACGGCAGCGCCGAAGGGACTACTCCCCACTTTTCATCGGCACGCGACTTGCTTCAAGCCACCTTTCCAGCCGGCGTCGGCCGGCCGAACCCTTGATTTGCGGCCGAAAAGTATTCATTCTATTGTGCACGTCGGGGGGCTGCGACCGAGGGTTCGCATCGCTTTGGTTCTTTACAACGAATTCGCACCAAGAGGTCCCAACATGAATTGCTCCCAAACGATGTTTCGTCGCGCAACGATCTTTGTTGCATTCGGCTGCGTTGTCGCGCTGGCCGCGACCTCGACAATCGCCCAACGGCGGCAACAGCCGCAGCGGACGGCCCAGCCGCAGCGGACAGCCCAGCCGCCGGCAGAAAACACGTTCATGCCCGTCGTGCCCACCAAGACCTTTGAGGAGATTCTCGAGCAGGACACGGCAGAAAAAGAGCAAGTGGCCAATGCCCAGAAGTCGCTGCTCGAAAGCCGCTACGATCTGCGCAATAACCCGTCGAACGTGCAGATGTCAGGCGGCCGCAAAGCCGTGCAGCAAGGCGTGCGCGTGAAGCTGCATGGCGGCGCCACGTGGGATCGACTGTCGGGCATGACGCCCGACGAGATCAAGCAGCAGAATCTGTTTCCGCACGGCTTCCGCCCGCTGCCCCATGTGAAACATCCCACGGGCGGCATGGTGTTTCCCAAGCAGCAGATCGACGCAATTCAAAAGGCCGAAGCCCGCGACCTGCAGCGCTTCGACGTCGACTTCGATCTGCCGGATCACATGACGCCCGAGTTTCCGCCGCCGATGTTTCTCACCAGCCGGCCCGATTTGGGCGACGTGACCAAGGGCGAGGTGCTCACGATCAAGAACTACTACCGGCTTCTGCACGGCAAGGTAACGCCAGTGCAAATGGAAGGCATGCGGCTGCTCTTGACGCCCTTCCCGCAGCAGCAGTTCAACCAGACGGAAGACCGCAAGGTAAAGGACGCGAGCCTCGGCGTCACCTGTTTGGATTGTCACGTCAACGGCCACACGAACGCGACGTTTCACTTGAATCCCGACACGCGTCCGCAGCCAAACCGCTTCCGCATCGAAACGGTGAGCCTGCGCGGCATGTTCGCCCAGCAAATCCATGGATCGAAGCGTAGCTTGCGCTCCGTTGAGGACTTCACTGAGTTCGAGCAGCGCACGGCCTATTTCGACGGCGACCAGGTCACGGCGGCCAAAAAGGGCGTGCACTTGCCCGATCGGTCGTCCCAAGTGGCGATGATGGCCCAGATGCAAAACATGTTCGACTTTCCGCCGGCGCCGAAGCTCGATGTGTTCGGCCGGCTGATTCCCGGCAAGGCGACCGAGCAGGAGCTGGCGGGCGAAAAGATTTTTCACGGCAAAGGCCGCTGCGCCGAATGCCACGCTCCGCCATTCTTCATGGATCAAAACATGAAGGACCTGCATTTGGAGCGGTTCTACACGCCGGAAACGGTTGCCGGGCAGTTCAGCATGCAGGACGGGCCGATCAAAACGTTCACGCTGCGAGGCATCAAGGACTCGCCGCCGTACCATCACGACGGCCGCTTGCTCACGCTCGAAGACACGGTCGAGTTTTTCAACCTGGTGCTGCAGACCAAATTGACGCAGGACGAAAAGGCGTCGCTCGTGGCGTTCCTGCGAACGCTGTAGGCGTCCCTTGCCTGAAGTCGCAAGATTTCCGGTGAATCCGCCAGCCGCCGAAGACGTCGCCAATACTTCGGCGAAAATTGCCCCAGGGGCACGCCCGCGAGCAGCGGCTATTTTTGACTGGAATCGTGCATGAGCTGCGGAGGAAACTCGGCAGCCGGCGAACCCGCGTCACTGCGCTTGTTCTGGCCCAGGCCGTGCTTCTTGCCGAAGGGGACGTGCGCGGCGCCGCGGCGGCGCAGTTCGGCGTCGAGCGCTTCGCGCATCTCGCGAACCACGGCCGCATATTGCGGATCGAAGAACAGATTGCGCGTCTCCTTTGGGTCTGCCTGCAGGTCGTACAGCTCGTCGATATCCCAGACGCCGTGGTGCTGGATGAACTTGAATCGCTCGCCGCGCAGCGCAAACATCGTCGGCGTCTGGGGAAACGCCCATTCCCAGTGGTACTCGTAAAGCAAGTGCTTGCGCCACTCGTCGGCTGGCAACTCGCCGCTGGCCAGAGCTGCGAAACTTCGCCCGTCCATATTGTCAGGCGCCGTCCGACCTGCCAGCTCCAGGATCGTGGGCGCAATGTCGATATTCGCGACGACCGACTCGATCGTCGTTCCTGCCTGGAAAACGCCCGGCCCGCGCACCACCAGCGGCACGCGGATCGACTCTTCGTAGGCGCAGCGCTTGTCGATCAACCCGTGCTCGCCAAACAAGAAACCGTTGTCGCCCATGAAGATCACCACCGTATCGTCGCCTAGCCCGCGCTCATTCAAAAACTCCATCACGCGGCCGACGCTGTCGTCCACGGCGGCCAGCGTGCGGCAGTATTCCCGGTAGTACTCTTTCACGTCCAGCGTTGAATGGTAGGGAAAGTCCACACCATGCCAACTGTTGCGCTGGTTTTTGACCCACATCGGCTTGCCACGATAGTTCTCCGGCGTGTCGGCCTGCGTCGGCGGTGCGGCGATCTCGACATCGGCGTACAGCGCGCGGTGCCGCTCGGCTGGATCAAATTCCGCGTGCACCGCTTTGTGCGACAGGTACAAAAAGAAGGGCTTCTCCGCCGTCTGCTTTCCCAGCCAATCCAGCGCGTATTCCGTCAGCTCATCGGTGATGTAGCCGCGCTGCGGGACCCGCCGGCCATCGACGTTCAGCGTGTAGTCGGGATTCGGCGGCAGGTAATTGCCCTGCCC
>DATFGJ010000460.1:0-4474 GCA_035249585.1 Lacipirellulaceae bacterium | reverse complement strand
AGCCGGCCTATGAGCAGGGGCCAACCGGGCGCATCGTCATCTTCAAGGTGGTCGAGCGGCCGGTGATTCGCTACGTCGAATACCTGGGCAACAAGGGCATCCGCACCAAGAAGCTCGTCAAGGAGACGGAGCTGAAAGTCGGCGGACCGGTGGATCCGTACGCCGTCGAAGAAGCTCGCCGCAAGCTGATCGCGCTCTACCAACGCAACGGCTACAACAACGCGCAGATCACGATCCTCGAAGGCAACCAGCCGACGCACAAGGGCGTCGTGTTTGTGATCAACGAGGGCACGTCGCAAAAGATCTGGAAGCTGGAGTTTGTGGGCAACAAATTCGTCACCGGCCGGCGGCTCAAAACGCAGGTCGAGTCCAAGCCGCCGATGATGTACATCTTCAAAGGCTTCGTCGATCGCGAGCAGATCGACGGCGACGTCGAGCGGCTCACCTCTTACTATCGGGCGTTCGGGTTTTTTCAGGCCAAGGTGGGCCGGCAGCTTGTGTTCAACGACAAGGGCAACTGGCTCACGCTGCGGTTTGTGATTCACGAAGGGCCGCGCTACCAGGTCGAAGACGTTTCGTTCATCGGCAACAAGATCTTTGCCAGCGAGTCGCTGGCGATGGGCACGCAGCTATTGGCCGGCCAGCCCTTTGAGCAGGCCAAAATGAACGGCGACGTGGAATGGCTCAAAGAGCTTTACGGTAGCCAGGGGTACGTGTTTGCCGACATCCGCGCCGATCCGATCTTCTCCGAAGAGGCGGGCAAGCTGAAGCTGATGTACCACATCGACGAGGGCAAGCGATGGCGCGTGGGCAACATCTTCGTCCACATCGAGGGCGAGAACCCGCACACGAAGATTCAGACGGCGCTCAATCGGCTCTCATTCCGCTCGGGCGAGATCGTCGACATTCGCGAGGTCCGCGCAAGCGAGCGGCGGCTTCAGGCCAGCCAGCTGTTCATGACCGACCCGGTTCGCGGCGTGATGCCGAAGATCACTTACCAGATTCAAGACCTCGAGGAATCGGAGCTGGCGCGCGGCGAGAACGGGTTCCGCGGCCAAAGCCCGGACGGGGAGAGCGGGGAGCGGGGAGCAAGGAGCGGGGAGCAAGGAGCAAGGAGCACGGAGCTCGGAGCACGGAGCACGGAGCCAGCGGGTCTTGCTCCTGGCTCCTCGCTCCATGCTCCTCGCTCCACTGCTGGTCCGCCCTTGATTGCGCCGCCGGGGCAGCAGCCGGCTGCGCAGGCGCGAACTTTTCGCGTGCAGCCTCCCGCCGGATTCGTTGCCGGCGAGGACCAGGTCGACGTGCACCTCTACTTTGACGACGATTCGGCCGATGAGCCGGCCTTGCCTTTGTCGCCCGCAGCCATCCGGCACGAGGTACGCCGGCCGCCGTACGATGAGTTTCAAGCAGCCGCTCCGGCCACGTCAGTCGGCAGGCCAAGTCGCAATGCACAGGCGCCGCGAGCGTATCAGGCCTATCACTACGTTGAAAATCGGGGATCGCCTGCCAGTCCGTACCAGCAGCTGAGCATTCGAACTCAAAGTCCCTACCAGCCGGCAACGACCGGCGTGTATCCGAGCGCCGCCGCTCCGCAGTCGCCCGCACAAACCGGCAGCTATCAAACCGCGCCCGCGGCAAATTCGCCGGCGGCGAGCAGCGCGTACACGGACGCCGGATTTGGCGGCCAGGCTGTTGGCGCAACCGGGCCGGAATCGGCGCCGGCCGGCAATAGTCCCTATGCCGTCAGGCAGGCCGCGATCACCGAGCCGCAGTTGCCGCCGAACTCATACGCGGCCCCCGCCCCGGTGTATGGCACGGCCCAAACCGGCCCGCCGCCCTTCGGCCCGCCGCCGCTCAATAATGGGGCGGCCGCGCCGGTCGCGCAGCCGTATGCAGCACCGCCGGCGCAAGTTGGCCCGCCGATTATGTATGGCCCGGCACCTGGGCTGGCGCCCGATCCCTCGATCACGCCCGTCACGCCGCTGCCCGGCAACCCGCAGCTGTTTCCCTACGTGCCGCAAGATCCGTTCACGCCGATGTATGACGACCCGCTAGTGGATATTCACCTGGGCCTGACAGAAGGCCAAACCGGCCGGCTCATGCTCGGCGTGGCGGTGAATTCGGATGCAGGGCTGGTGGGCCAAATCCTTCTCGACGAACAGAACTTCGATTGGACGCGTTTCCCCACAAGCTGGGAGGATTTTGCCAGCGGCCGGGCGTGGCGCGGCGCGGGACAGAGATTTCGCCTGGAGGCGGCGCCCGGCACCGAGGTGCAGCGCTACCTCGTCAGCTTCCAGGAGCCGTATTTGTGGGATACGCCGGTGACATTCGGCGTAAGCGGCTCGTATTTTGATCGCCGCTACATCGATTGGGACGAACAGCGACTGGGCGGACGCACGTTTCTGGGTTACCAGTGGACGGAGAACGACGTCTCCGCGACGCTGGCGTACCGCGCCGAAAACGTCAACATCCGCAACATCTCGGCGCCTGCGCTCGACGAGCTCGCGGAGGTCGAAGGCGACAACTCGCTGCACGGCTTCCGGCTCGGCATCGCCAACGATACGCGAGACAGCCCGTTTTTGGCCACGCAGGGTCATTTCGTTGAAGTCTCGTTCGAGCAAGTCATTGGCAGCTTCGTCTATCCGCGCGGCACACTCGACGCCAGGAAGTACTTCTTGCTGCGCGAGCGGCCCGATCACTCGGGCCGACACGTGCTCACGCTTTCTACGAGCGTTGGCCTCACGGGCAAAGACACGCCGATCTATGAGAACTTCTATGCGGGAGGCTATTCCACGCTCCGCGGCTTCGATTTCCGCGGTGTATCGCCGGTCGATCCGACTTTCGGCGTGCGCGTGGGCGGCGAGTTCAAGTGGGTCAACTCGGTGGAGTACCTGTTTCCGCTTACGGCCGACGACATGATCCACGGCGTGGCCTTTGTCGACTTCGGCACCGTGGAGCGCGACATCGAGATCGAAGACTTCCGCGTCGCTCCCGGCTTCGGCTTCCGCATCACCGTGCCGGCCATGGGCCCGGCCCCGATCGCGCTCGACTTCGGCTTCCCGGTCCTCAGCGCCGATTTCGATGACGAGCAGATGTTCAGCTTTAATATCGGGTTACAGAGGTAGCAGCCGATTGATTTGACATTCTGAACGGCTAGCAGCCCCCGGCTCTGCCGGGGGTTTTTGCGCGCGCCTAGAATCCTCTGCGATAGGACCAGCGGCAGCGGTCGCCGTAGTAGCTGCGATGCCACAGGACGCGCGGGTAGTAATGCTCGGCGCCGAACGAGCCCCAGCGATGCGCTTGTGCGGGGAAGCCGTAGCGATACCAGCCGCCGGCCCGGGCGGCCGTTGGATGCGGAGCCTCTTCAGGCATCTCGCCAAAGCGATGATAGGCGTATGAATCGTCCAACAAGCTACGCGGCGGGGCCTCAGTCTGGTCTGCCTCAATCGCTTCCAAATCCGCGCCTTCCTCGACTTGGGCTGCATGAGCGACGAGCGCGGTCGCGAATGCGAAAACAAGCAACAGCGCGAGCCTGCCACAGCTAGAGTTGCTTCGTGCCCGGTTCATGAATTGCCTCCTTGCAATGGAATGGCCCGCTGAGTCGAACGCGCGGCTTATTGCGGCAAAGCGCGTGGGGACGGTTCGTCGTTTAGTTCGTTTGTCTGCGGCTGGCTATCTTCGGGAAGGTGAATCGACTGCCCATCCGCGGCCCCGTTTTCATACGCAGGGGGATAGTATCCATTCGGCACGTCGTAGCCGCCATAATACGGACCATAGTATGGCGGTGCCGTGACAACCTGCGGCGGGCCGTAAAGGTTGCCGAAGTATGGCGCGTAACTGCCGCCGTAACGCATGCGATAGTAGTCGAGGTGGTACGGATATGGACGCTGGAACCAGCCCGCCGACACTTGCGGTGCTGGCCGCGACCGCCCGCGATCATGCCAACGTCGATGTCGGCCGCCGTGTGGACGGCCGTGCCCATACGTCCAATCAAACGCACGCCGCTGGTAAACCGACGGTCGACCTTCACGGTCAAAAGCCGGCCCATCATCGGCAACGCATGCGGCGCCAGCAACGAATACAGCCGTAAACGTGATGCAAACTTGAAAAGCCCGCCTGATTGAAAAACAGCCCACGGCCCGTCCCCTATTTCGACAAGATCGGCCAATAGCTTCATGCTAATTGGCGGGAGGACGGATTGCGAATTTCGGCTGTCGCCGGGGAAACTGCCAATGCGCGCCCGAAAACACGCCCCATTTTGGGTTAAATGCAAGGGCGGCGGCGTTATGAGCTATTCCAATTCCGATAGCCGGTCGCGGGGGTCTTCGAGGCCGTCGGCCATTTTGTTGAGGGCCTCGGTTTCGATTTGACGCACGCGTTCGCGCGTCAGGCCGAGCTGCTCGCCGATTTCTTTGAGCGTGCGCGGCTCGTGATTGTCGAGGCCGAAACGCATCCGCAGCACGGTGGCCTCGCG
>DATFGJ010000459.1:0-5449 GCA_035249585.1 Lacipirellulaceae bacterium | reverse complement strand
CCGGCTCATCGGCGAAGAGTCTCGTTCTGGACGGAAATTTGCCAGTGGCGCATAATATATCGGTTAGGCAAGCGCGGGCGGCTAGCACTGGTGGCAACGATAACCGGCATGTGGCATGCCAGAGTTTTTTAGTGAACCGTTGTTACGGGCCGCGTTGTGGTTTGCGGCAATTTTCGTATTATTGGCACTAGCCGCTGTCATCGTGAGAAGGTGGCGCGGTGGTTCCGCCGACGACCAACCAAGCTCAAGCGAATTGCTCACAAAGTTTCGAGAAATGCATGTCCGGGGTACTCTCAGCGAGGACGAATACCGAACAATTAAGACGAAGCTAGCAACACAGCTCGAAGCGAAGTTAAGCAATAGCGACAAGACGAGTTAGAGGCACTTGAAGGGCATGTGCCGGACGGGCCGGGTGGCGCGAGTTGTGGCGGTTAGGACAGCCGCAACATCAGCCAGCGCGGCGAACGAGAAAAGCTGTTGTTACGTAGTGTTAGAGGCGACATTGATCCGCTGCGGTGCCGTTGCACTGCGGCGAACAATCAACTGGGGACAAGGAAGCTCCTCCGGACGCACGAATGCGAACTGTCCACCTGGGATGGAGCACGGCACGAAGGCGCGCCGTCGCTCTGCAGTTCGCGTTCCAAGCGAGTGACACCATACGATCCAAAGGCGATGGCTTGGGCGTGCAACTAACTGCACGATGAGTGTCGCCGACCGAAGGAGTTTTCATGCCTACGGGCCGGGATATCAGCGGCACGCGCCGCGGTGGAACCACCAAGAAGAACGCCTTCTGTTCGTTCTGCCGAAAAAGCTATCGAGACGTCGGTCCGCTCGTGGAAGGTCCGGGCGACGTTTACATCTGCGGCGAGTGCATCGAGCTGTGCCAGTCGATCCTTGACCAGGAGCGCAAGCGCCGCGGCACAAGTAAGCAACTTTTCACGCGGATCCCCTCGCCGCGTGAGATCATGACGCAGCTCAACGAGTACGTGATCGGCCAGGAGCAGGCCAAGCGCGTGCTGGCCGTGGCCGTGCACAGCCATTACAAGCGGCTCGTGGCGGCTGAGGATGATTCGGACGTCGAAATCGATAAGTCGAACATCTTGCTGGTCGGTCCCACGGGCTGCGGCAAGACACTCTTGGCGCGAACGCTGGCCCGCAGCCTCAACGTGCCATTTGCCATCGGCGACGCGACGACGCTCACCGAGGCAGGCTACGTCGGCGAGGATGTCGAGAACTTGCTGCTGAAGCTGCTGCATGCCGCCGATTTCGACATCGAATCGGCCCAGCGAGGCATCTTATACATCGACGAGATCGACAAGATTGGCAAGACCAGCCAGAACGTGTCGATTACGCGCGACGTATCGGGCGAGGGCGTGCAGCAGGCGCTCCTCAAGATGCTCGAAGGGACGACCGCAAACGTTCCGCCGCAGGGTGGGCGCAAACATCCCGAGCAGCAGTACATTCAGATTGACACCACGAATATCCTGTTCATTTGCGGCGGCACGTTCAACGGCGTGGAGGATATCATCCGTAAACGGATGGGCAAACGCTCGATCGGCTTTACGCAGGACGCCAAGTCGCACACCGACCTGGGCCTCGCCGAAACGCTGCCGAATATCACGGCCGACGACCTGATCGAGTTTGGCATGATCCCCGAGCTTGTGGGGCGTTTGCCGGTGGTGAGCGCGCTCACGCCGCTCGACGAGGATGCGCTGATGCGAGTGCTTACGGAGCCGAAGAATGCGCTCACCAAGCAATACGAGCGGCTATTCTCCATGGAAGAGGCCGACCTGAAGTTCACGGATCAGGCGCTGAAGGCCATCGCCAAGAAGGCGCAGGAACGCGAGACAGGCGCCCGCGGCCTGCGCTCGATCATCGAGCACGTGATGCTGGACATCATGTTCGATTTGCCGGAGCAGCCGCGCGGCAGCCGCTATGTGATCACCGACGACATCGTGCAAGGCAAAAAGCCGCTGTTCGGCGAGCAGCCGCAGACGAAGAGCGCGTGATGTGAACCAACAGAGCGATAAGCCCCCGGCTCCGCCGGGGGTTTTTTATTGCGCCAATTTCTGCAGGACTTCGAGGCCCCGTTCGATCGTCGCTTCACTTGCCGCGAACGAGATGCGAAAGTGGGTATCGCGCGCACTGAATATGCTGCCGGGAATCACGAGCAATTCATTAACAATGGCCCGGGCCACGAACTCGCTTTCACTTTCGCGGGTGCCACTGGCTCCGCCAGTGCTTTGCGGCACTCCGGGAAACACATAGAACGCCCCACCCGGCTTAACGACGCTGTAGCCTGCCTCTGAGAGGCCGGCCACTACCATATCACGTCGATGCCGATACGAATCAATTTGCTCGCTCATATCCACATCCAGCGCCGCAAGCGCCGCCCATTGCAGAGGATGCGGCGCGCACACGAATGTGAACTGCTGCAGCATTGTGAGCTTGTCGATGATCGCCGATGGGCCATGCACGAATCCCAGCCGCCAACCTGTGACGCCGTAGGTCTTGCTGAAGCCGTCAACCACGATTGTTTGGTCGTTCCAATTGGTCGGACTGACGAGTGGCCCGTCGTAACAGAATTCGCGATAGATCTCATCGCTGACGAGCGCAATATTGTGTTTGGACGCTAGCTCGGCCAGATCGCGCACTTCCGCCGCACCGGCGACCACACCCGTCGGATTGGCCGGACTGTTGAGCAAGATCATTTTCGTGCGGTCGGTGATGGCAGCCGCCACGCGCTTCGGGTCGACGCGAAAGTCCGGATACGTGTCGATCATCACGCATCGTCCGCCAACCATGCCGACCAGCGCCGGGTACATGACGAAAAAGGGATCAAAGATGATCACTTCGTCGCCCGGATTCACCATGGCGAGCACCGCGAGGACAAGCGCGCCGCTGGTGCCCGAAGTTACGAGCACGCGCCGATCAGCGTGCCGGTACTGCTCATCAATCTGCCGCTGCAGCCGCCTGAGCAGCTGGGCGATGCCCTGCGTGACGCTGTAGCCGTTCTTGTCGCTGCGGATGGCGGCGATCGCCGCTTCCTTGACGGCGTCAGGCACAGGAAAATCCGGCTGGCCGATCGAGAGATTGATTGGATTCTGCATCTTCGCCGCCAGATCGAACACCTTGCGGATGCCCGAGGCGTCGAACTTCGCGGTTCGGTCGGCTAGCCAGGGATGAGGCATATGTACCAGGCACACTCCGTGTGCCGTCCGCATTGACGGCTACTGCGAACAATCGAAACCAGAATACCATAAAGCAATGGCACCCGACCCAGCACCGGGCTAAACCGGCTGCCCAGTGCTCGGTGCCTGCTACTCTAGGCCACTTGCGTTTCAGGCGAAGAAACGAGCGAGGTCGGGGCCGCCAACTCGGGGGTCGGCACAACGGCCAGCTCTGGCTCGAGGCCAGTTTCTTCGGCGGCTGTCTCGCCGGGCCTGATCGTCGATTTCGAGCCGGTTTGCACACAGGCGACCATCACCAGTACGCCGACGATCGCCAGCATTTGCTGGGAGCTGATGCGTTCCTCATCGACCGTGCCCCAAAGCAGCGCGAGCACTGGCACCACGTACGTCGTCATACCGGCGTAGAGGGGACCCTTCGTGAGGATCATCCAGATAAAGACCATCGTCGAGACGCCGCTCGCGACAACGCCAAGAAGCAGCAAGTAAACTATCGCTGCGGGCGTGACCGTCGCATTCGTCGGCCCGGCGATGTGAAGCATTTCGAGCGTTGGTGTAGACAGCTGCAGCGGCAGGAGCGCAAAGCTAGCGGCAACCAGAAGGGTTGTCGTGAGCGGCGCCGCGGGCACATGGGGCAGCTTCCACTTGATAAACGTGTTACTCACGGCCGACGACAGCGGCACGATCAGCGTGAGGGCCAAGAGGCCAGACGACATCCCGCGGTGGACGCCGTCTTCGACAAGGATCCACATGCACGCCAGGCCGCCCAGAACGCCGATCAGCTCGCGACGCGTCGGCATGACGCCGAGCATGGGCACGGACACGAGGATGGTCAGCAGCGGGATGGCGGCGACCATCGTGCCGAAAAAGCTATGCCCGTAACCTTGGGCCATTACATGCGATTGAATAACTTGAGGCGGCGCGGTAAACGCCACCGCCGCAATGGTCATGTACATCCAGTCACGCCGCGCGAGGCGAAACTCGCCGGGGCGCAACCACCAAAAAAACCCAACCACCGCCGCCCCACTCAGCATTCGCCAGATGCCGATCTCCACCGGCGCGAAGACGTGCGTCACGCGCTCCAGCAGGATGAAGGATGATCCCCAAACCAAACAGCAAAAAATGAATGCAAGGTGGGCCACGGCGGTGTAGCGCAGTTAGGGAGCGGGTGGGAATGAAAGGCGGGATCCAAAATGGCGGTTGGCGTCGGCGGCCACAGTTTACTCGCCGTGGCGAGCCGAAGTTACTGCCTTGAGCGACAAATTCAAGGCGCGCTTGTGGGACGCGCCGCCGAACCCGTCGTTCAAAGACGTCGGACACCGTATGGGGGTTCGCGGGTCGGAATTTTAGCAATCGAGATAGCGAGAGGGCAGGGCAAATTTGCCAGGAATTTACGCCCAATCGGCCATGCTGAGCGTTTCACCGAGGCGCGAATCGGCTGCCGGCAAGGTGTGCGGCGTCGTAGAGAGACCTAATCAACCGCTCACGGCCGGCGGAGAATTAGCGGCGCTTGGCGCGACTGTCGATAAATTGGCCGCGACACAGCGCACGCCCCGCCGTTTTTAACTGCCGGAACGGACGCTGGACGGTGTCGGCGCGGCCTGTGTGTCCGCGATCTTAAGCGGCATTCGGTAGGGCCGGATTTGTTGGATTTCAGCGCCCCAACGGTTGATGGGTTTTGGTTCGGCGGCCAAGTTCCTACCGGTTTCTGCTTTTTCGTGAAACTGCGCTTGACCCGTTAGGATACATTTGTACAGTTATAGAGAATGCTAGCATCGACCGCCTGCGGTCGGGAGAGTCTGACAGGATGTCGCAGTCAGGTTTTGAGGTCATAACCCCGACCAGTGACTCGGAGGATTTGGTGCGATGAGTCGTGTTGTTCAATCAGATTGCACGCCACGCGATTCGCGCGGCCGCTTGATGCAGCAGTTGCGTTGGCAGCTAGGGCGTTGGGAGGCAGCAGCGGCCGAGGACGTAACTGTGTTTTCTTCCGGCGCGGCGGCGATCGATCGACTGCTTCCGGGCGGCGGCCTGCGCCATGGCATGCTGGTCGAGTGGCTGGGAGGGGAGAGGAGTAGAGGAGCAGAGGAGCAGAAGAGTAGTAAAGCCAGGCAGCAAAACAAAAACTACTCCACTACTCCACTATTCCACTGCTCCTCTGCCGTTACGCTCAGCCTGCTGGCCGCGCGTGAGACATGCCGCGAAGGCGGTGCGCTCGTAGTCATTGATCGGCGGCAAACTTTCTATCCGCCGGCCGCGGC
>DATFGJ010000458.1:0-2165 GCA_035249585.1 Lacipirellulaceae bacterium | reverse complement strand
CCTCAACGGCTGGACGCCCAAGATCAAGGGCTTCGAGCCGGGCGACAACCATGCCGACACCTTTCGCGTCGAAGACGGCATCTTGAAGGTCGCCTACGACAAGTATCAAGGACCCTACCGCGGCCGCTTCGGACACCTGTTCTACGAAAAGCCGTTTTCAAATTACGTGCTGCGAATCGAGTATCGATTCGTCGGCGAGCAGGCCCAGCGCGGCCCGGAATGGGCGATTCGCAACAGCGGCGTCATGATCCACGGCCAGAAGCCCGAGTCGATGCTCAAAGACCAGGACTTCCCCGTCTCGATCGAAGTGCAGTTCCTGGGCGGCGACGGCCAGCGGCCGCGACCCACGGCCAATCTATGCACGCCCGGCACGCACGTCGTCATGAACGGCGAGCTCCATACCCAGCATTGCACCAACAGCACCTCGGAAACGTATCATGGCGACCAGTGGGTTACGGTGGAAATCGAAGTGCGCGGCGGCAAGCTGATCCGCCACAAAACGGGCGGCCGCACGGTGATTGAGTATTCCGAGCCGCAGCTCGACGAGAACGACGAGTACGGCCGCCGGCTGTTGGACGCCGGCACGGAAAAAATGCTCACCGGCGGCACAATCTCGCTGCAATCAGAAAGCCACCCGGTCGAGTTCCGCAAGGTCGAGCTGCTGGAACTTAGCGAGTAAAGCACGCAGTTATGGATCAGGAATTGCGGCCAAGTGAATTGCCGCTCCGCCAAGCGCGCCAGTTCTCGCTGCGCGAGCTGCTTGTCCTGACATTTGCTGCGTCGCTGCTCCTGGCGATTGGCGTCTTAAGCCGAGGATCAAAACGGTTCGGCGCACTCTCGTCGCCATGGGCGCTTGCGGCTCTGTCACCAATCGTCGCCGTGCTGGTCGTCGGCCGATTTCAACTCGCCTCGTCGCGGGTGCTCGCCGTCGGATCGATCGTAATTTACGCAGCGTCTCTTTGTACGCCGGCCATTGGCCTAGACTTTGGGAGCTCGCCAATTTGGGGCTTCCAGGCACTTCACTTTAGCATGGTGGTTTTCCCAGATTTGGTGTCCGACTTTCTTGAGAGCGCGGGCAACGCCTTGGGAGTGGTCGTCTACGGAATGGGCAATGTCGCGAATATCGCTTTCGTAGCAAGCGTGATTCTCTTTTTTGTCGGGATCAAAAAACCGGGCGCCTTTACGTTTTCGCGGCGCGCAGCGCTTCTCGGTGCCGTGATGGCGATCGCTGTGCTGACGGCCTTTCTGCTTGAAGGCGATATCAAGGTGATTTACCCCGGTTATGGCTTGTGGATTGCCAGCTTTCTGGCCATGGCGCTCGCTGCAAAACGCGCAAGATCGCCGTTTTAGCCCGAAGCATAAGCCGCCGACCAGCGCCACGCTGCGCCTTCGCAAGCGCGGCGGCCGGGCACAGAAATTGCTCTCAGTTCGCTCGCTCACCGCGATTTTTCCTGCGCACAAGGAGCGTCATCATGCCGGACGTCGTCATTACTCACAACGAAAATATTGAAAGGGCCGTTCAGGAAGCACTGGATGCCATCGACCTGCATCCGCTCGTGCGCGCCAAGCGCGTCGCCGTGAAGCCGAACGAAACATGGGCCTCCGACGACGACAAAACGGGAATCACGCAGCCCGACACGCTGCGAGCCGTCTTACAGGCGGTAAAACAATTCCATCCCAGCGAGCTAGTCGTGACGGGCGGCGCGGGCGCGGCGGAAACCGAGGATGTCTTCCGCATCGGCGGCCTGATGGACGTCGTTGAATCGGAGGGCGCGGAGTTCTTTGACCACAACCGGCCGCCATTCGAGGAAGTAGCCCTCGAATATGGCCCAGACCCTGAAACCACAGGCCCGCAAAAATCCGTGATCGTGAACCCGCGCGTGCTGCAGTACGAAACGCTGGTGTCGGTCGCCAATTTGAAGCTGCATGCCACCGCCACCGTCACGCTCACGCTCAAAAACATCGCCATGTCGTACCCGGCAGCCGACTACTACGGCCACCCGCGCCACAAACAAGTTCACGCGCATCAATTCTTCGACGATATGCATTCGTTCATCGCCGCCATGGCCCGCCGGTTTCCCATCAAGCTGGGCATCATCGTCGGCCACCCCGCGATGATCGGCACCGGCCCGCTCGCCGGTCATGCATTCGAGACCGGCCTCGTG
>DATFGJ010000457.1:0-29390 GCA_035249585.1 Lacipirellulaceae bacterium | reverse complement strand
GTGGATATAAAAGATGGCACGTAACTGACTGGTTGCAGCGCCGGTCCGACAAGCTCGCGCGTGCCGTTGATGTCCATCTCTTCCAAAATTCTCCGCCTGACCGCCGTGATCGGTCTTCTGCTGTGCGGCATTACGTCGGCTAAGGACGCGCTAGTTACGATCGACACCTCGGCCGCGGGGCCGCGCGTCAATCCGCGGCTGTACGGCGTGTTCCTCGAGGAGATCAATCATGGCGTGGATGGCGGATTGTATGCCGAGCTCGTTCGCAACCGAGCGTTTGAAGACGGCCGCCCACCGGAAGGCTACGAGCTGCGCGGCGGCCGCTGGCTGGATGCGAACGGCTTTCCCGCCGGAGTCGATGAATTCGGCTACAAGATCGGTCGCTTGCCGTTCTGGTCGCTAATTCGCACCGGTGAGGCCGCTGGCGCGATCAATTTGGACACCAGCGGCGGGATCACGAAGGAATCGGCATACTGTTTACGACTCGACGTCGAAAAGCTGGCCGACGGGCGAATCGGTGTAGCAAACGACGGATTCTTCGGCATCGGGTTACGCGAGGGCGAGACGTATCGGCTGTCCCTTTACGTGCGCATTGGTGGCGAGTTTAACGGGCCGCTCACCGCGCGCCTCGAAGATGCGGATGGGAATCCTTGTTCGAATAGTGTGACCTTCGAAGACTTCAGCAGCGAATGGAAGCAATACAAAGCCGAACTCGTTGCAGCGAAAACCGAAAGCAAAGCGCGGCTGGTGATTCTTGCCGGCGCGACAGGCAGCGTGTGGCTTGATTTCGTCTCGCTCTTTCCGGCGCGAACTTGGAATGGCCGTCCGAATGGCATGCGGCCTGACATCGCTCAAATGATCTCCGACTTGAAACCGGGCTTTGTGCGATTTCCGGGTGGCTGCATCGTGGAAGGCGGCACGTTGGAAACGGCCTACAACTGGAAAGACACGATCGGACCGGTGGAGAATCGGCCCGAGCGCTGGGGACCGTGGAACTATCGCCGCACGCATGGCGTAGGACTGCACGAGTACCTGCAGTTTTTTGAAGACCTCGGCGCGGAGCCGCTGTGGGTCGGTTTCTGCGGCCAAACGTGCATCTTCCGCCGCTCGCGCGGCGAGACCGTGCCCATGGAAGAGATGGGCTGGGTCCGCGACAGCTTTCTTGATCTCGTCGAGTATGCCAATGGTCCAGCCGATTCAAGGTGGGGCGCCAAGCGAGCGGCGGCTGGCCACGCAGCGCCGTTCGATTTGAAATATGTCGAGATCGGCAATGAGAATCAGGGGCCGGAGCTGCGCGATCGCTACATCTTTATCCATGATGCGCTCAAGGCGAAACATCGCCAGTTGAAGTACATCGCCGACCTGTCGTGGACGAGCGACGAATCGATGAAGGGCGCAACGTTCGATATTGTGGACCGCCACTATTACCAGAACCCGCGCTGGTTCCTGCAGCGATTCAATGAATATGATGAGCGGGATCGCAGCTTACCGCCGCTTTACTTGGGCGAAGTGGCCGTGACCTCCGGCGACGCTGGGCCCTTGCGCGGAAACCTGCTGGCGGCTTTGGCCGAGGGCGTGTTCTTGATGGGCTGCGAGCGGAACGCCGACACGGTGCACATGGTCTCCTACGCGCCGCTGCTGGCGCATATTGACGGGCGCACGGCGCTTACCGGTGCCCCGCCGCCGTGGCACGCGATGATCTACTTCGACGGCACGCGCGTCTTCGGCACGGCATCCTATTACCTCTGGAAGCTTTTCGGCGCGAATCGACCGGACCAGATGGTAAAAGCGCATGTGGAGTTCGCGAACGTCGAGCCGCCGATCATCGCCGGGCAGATCGGCGTTGGCACCTGGGCGGCGACGGCCGAGTTCAAGGAGATTCGCGTTGAGCGCGCCGGCGAAGTGCTCTATGAATCGGATTTCTCGGAGGAAGCAGAACGTTGGCAGCCAGAAGCCGGACGTCGCTCGCGCCGTACTGCGTGGAGCGTTCAAGACGGCGTCTATCGCCAGGATCGCGAAGGTTATGGGCTGAGTTATTTCGGCGACGATTCCTGGTCGAATTACACGCTTTCGCTCAAGGCGCGCAAGTCGAGCGGAAATGAAGGTTTTCTCATCGTCTTTGGCCGCAAGGGCGGTGAGCGTTACTGGTGGAACCTCGGAGGCTGGGGGAATTCGCAGCACGCGATTGAATTGAATCAGACGCCGGTTGGCCGGCCCGTTAGCGGACGAATCGAGTCGGATCGCTGGTACGATATCAAGATCGAGCTCGTGGGAAACCGCATCCGCTGCTTTTTGGACGGCGAGTTGGTTCACAACGTCGAATCGACGCCGCCCGAAACTTTTTTCGTCAACGCGGGTCGCGACGACACAGGCGGCGACTTAATCGTCAAGGCGATCAACATTGCACCGGAACCGCTGCGGGCGCAGGTCCGCCTCGATGGCGCCATCGGTTTTGAGAAGCAGGCAATGATCCTTGTGCTTCACTCGAGAAGCCTTGAGGACAACAACAGTCTCGATGAGCCGGATCAAGTCGTTCCAAAGGAAGAGGCCGTGGATATTGCGGCTCCGGAATTCGAATATGAGTTCCCTCGCTACTCACTGACGATATTGCGACTTCCGTTGAAGCATGCCGAATAGTGCTCGTCTCGAAAAAGGCGTGAGACGTAGGATGGTTTTTGCGGCGCGCTGAAATACCGCGAGCGATGGGCAAAGTTCCACGAAAGAGTTCATTATGAACAGAGCGTATCTTGCTGGTTTTGCCATTGCATGTCGAATTACTCCGAGACCGGCGCGATCAACGACTTCGATCTCGCTGGCGTGCACCATATTGTTCGTCACGCGCTTGATGGGCCACCCAATCACGCCGGCCGTCCCGGATAAAGCTCGGCCGCTACCGCTTTCCGCGGTGCGGCTCACCGGCGGGCCGCTCAAAGCGGCGCAGGACGCGACGGCCACGTATTTGTTGGAACTCGAGCCGGACCGGATGATGGCCGGCTACCGGGTGCGAGCGGGCCTTGCACCGAAGGCCGAAGGCTATGGCGGTTGGGACGCAGTTGAAAGCCGGCAGCTCACCGGGCATATCGCCGGGCACTATCTCTCGGCGGTGAGTCTCATGTATGCCGCCACGGGCGACAAGCGGTTCAAGGAGCGCGCCGATTATCTCGTCAAAGAAATGAAGGAGGTTCAAGATAAGCACGGCGACGGCTATCTCGGCGCGCTGTTGGGCAACAAGCCGGGCGTGCGTGGCGGACGCGGCCGGCCGAGGCCCGAGAATCTGGCCGATGGCAAGGAATTGTTTGAGCAACTTTCGCGCGGCGAGATTCGCTCCAGCGGCTTCGATCTCAACGGCATGTGGTCGCCGTGGTACACGCTGCACAAGACGTATGCCGGCCTGCGCGACGCTTACCGCTTCGCGGGCAATAAGACCGCCTTAGAGGTTGAGATCAAATTCGCCGAATGGGCCGAGAAGATTTTGGCGCCGCTCAATGACGAGCAGATTCAGCGCATGCTGAACACCGAGTTCGGCGGGATGAACGAGATTTTCGTCGACCTGTACGTCGACACGGGCGATAAGCGCTGGCTCGACTTTTCCTACAAGTTCGAGCACAAGTCGTTTATCGAGCCGCTCAAGAAAGGCGAAGACAACCTGGCCGGCAAGCACGGCAACACGCAAGTGCCGAAGCTTATCGGCTCATTGGCACGTTATGCGGCCGCCGGCCAGGCGGACGACTTGACTGCGGCTCGCTTCTTCTGGGAGTGCGTCGCCCATCACCACAGCTTCGCCACCGGCGGGCACGGCAAGGACGAATACTTCGGCGAGCCGGACAAGTTGAGCGACCGCATCGACGGCCGCACCGCCGAAACCTGCAACGTGTACAACATGCTCAAGCTCACGCGCAAGCTGTTCGCGCTCGAGCCGAATGCGAAATATGCAGAGTTTCACGAGCGGGCGCTGTTCAATCACATCCTCGGCTCGATCGATCCGGCCGATGGCAGCACGTGCTACATGGTGCCGGTAGGCATGGGCGTGCAGCGCGAATATCAGGGCATGTTCCAGAGCTTCACGTGTTGTGTCGGCTCGGGCATGGAGAGCCATGCGCTGCATGGCGATGGGATTTACTACGAAAACGGCGAGAAACTTTGGATTAACATCTACGCGCCGTCGACCGCCAACTGGGAAGCAGCCGGCGTAACAATTACGACGGAAACCGACTTTCCCGAAGGTGAATCGGCGAAGGTCACGTTGACGGTCGATTCACCAAAGGAGTTCACGCTTGCCGTGCGCCGGCCAAAATGGGCGAGCGAGGGATTCATGGTTTCAGTCAATGGAGAAGCAATTTCCGCAACGGCGGAGGCCGGTTCGTACGTGGAGATTTCGCGCACGTGGAAAACCGGCGACGCGGTTGAGCTGAAGCTGCTGAAAACGCTGCGCTTGGAGCCGTTGCCCGATAATCCGCAGCGGGTGGCCGTGATGTGGGGGCCGCTCGTGCTGGCCGGCGACCTTGGCCCGGGCCGTGAACGCGGCCGGGGTCGGCGCCGCGAGCGTGGCGAGCGCCGAGGGGCCCCACAGGTGCCGGTGTTCGTGGCGGCGGATAAACCAGTCGACGAATGGGTCCAGCCTAACGAGGCAACTGCCGGAAACTTTCGCAGCGCGGGCGTCGGACGGGAGCGCGATGTCGATCTCGTGCCGTTTTATCGCCTGCACCGCCGATTGTACGCGGCCTACTGGGATGTGTTCACTCCTTCGCAGTGGGAAGACCGTAAGGCGATGATTGCCGCCGAGCGCGAGCGACTCGAAAAGCTCGAAGCGGCCACCGTGGCGTTCGCGCAGCCGGGCGAAATGCAGGCCGAGCGCGATGTGAATTTCCAGGGCGAGGAGACCTGGCCGGTGCGCGAATCGGGCCGTGCCGGGCGAGTCGGGCGGGATTGGTTTTCCTTCGATCTCCCCGTTGACGCATCTCAGCCGCAGCTGCTGGTAGTGACTTATCACAGCGGCCAGCGCCAGCGTGAGCCGAAGTTCGATATATCGGTCGATGGCGAGCAGATCGCAACGCAAGAAACCGTGAAACGGGAAAGCCCAGCGCAGTTTTACGACGCCGAATATCCGATTCCGGCAGCCGTGGTTGAAGGAAAAGAAAAAGTCACGGTTCGCTTTGATACGACGGAAGGCAGCGCAATCGGTCCTGTGTTCGGCGTGCGGATTATTCGCGCGAACGCAGAGCGGTAACCATTTTTCTTTCATACGCCAATCTCAAGCTCTACTCGTGGATGCACTCGACTGGATCGTTGTTGCCGCGTATTTCGCCCTGGTACTAGGCCTGGCGTGGTGGGTGATTCTGCAGAGCAAGAACACGGCCGCGGATTACTTTCTTGCGGGCCGCCACCTGGGCTGGTTCGTGATCGGTGCCTCGATCTTCGCGTCGAACATTGGATCCGAGCACCTTGTCGGCCTCGCCGGCTCGGGCGCTACCGATGGCGTGGCCATGGCCCATTTCGAGCTGCACGCGTGGTGCCTGTTGGTGCTGGCCTGGGTCATGATCCCGTTCTACATGCGCTCGAAAGTTTTCACGATGCCGGAGTTTTTGGAGCGCCGGTTCTCGGCGACGGCACGCTGGGTACTTTCCATCATTTCGCTCGTGGCGTACGTGATTACAAAAATCGCCGTCGGCATTTTTGCGGGCGGCATTGTGTCGGCCGCACTACTGCCCGAATTGAACTACAAGATCGGTTCATTTGAGCTCGACAGCTTCTGGATCGGTTCGGTGCTGGTGGTGCTTCTCACCGGGCTGTACACCGTCCTTGGCGGTATGCGCGCCGTCGCCTACACCGAAGCCCTGCAAACGATCATTCTCATTCTTGGATCCGTCCTCGTCACAATTTTCGGCCTAAAGGCGGTCGGCGGCTGGCAGGAGCTGCGCGAGATCGTCGGCTCGGAAATGTTTAACCTCTGGAAGCCGATCGTGCCCGCGGGCCTGGAAACAACGTGGGCGCCGGTGGAAACGCGCGACGCCAGCGGAAGGCTCGTCGAGCAAGCCTGGTACTTCAACGAGAATTATCCATGGGTAGGCATGCTGCTGTGTGCGCCGATCATCGGCCTGTGGTACTGGTGCACCGACCAATACATCGTGCAGCGGGCGCTGGGCGCGTCGAATGAAACAGAGGCCCGCCGCGGCAGCATTTTCGCCGCGTTTTTGAAACTCCTGCCGGTGTTCATCTTTATCATCCCCGGCATCATTTGCTTCGCATTGGCGACGACCGGCAAGGTGCCTGAGCTTGGCGGCCTGGTGGATGAAAACGGCCGGGCGCTTCGCGCCGAATCACAGGCCGCGTTTCCACTCATGGTCAAGCACCTGCTGCCGAGCGGCGTTCGGGGCGCCGTCGTGGCCGGCCTGCTGGCGGCGCTGATGAGCTCGTTGGCCGGAGCGTTCAACGCATCGTCGACGCTGTTTACGATCGACCTCTATCAGAAATTCCGCCCAAATGCGTCCGAGCAGCGGCTGGTGTGGGTCGGCCGGCTCGCCACCGTGGCGATGACGCTCATCGCGCTGGCGTGGATTCCCATCATTAAGAATGCCGATCGCGGGCTGTACTTTTACCTGCAAGCCGTGCAGGGCTACCTGGCGCCGCCGATATTCGTCGTGTTCTTTCTGGGCGTCTTCTGGAAGCGGCTAAATGCGGCGGGCTGCCTGGCCGCATTAATCGTTGGCTTCGCAATGGGCGCGTTCCGGCTGGTCGTCGACACGCCGATCAGCTTAGGGCTGAAAGCCGGCTATGAACCTGGAACGCTCCTGTGGATCGTCAATAACATTTACTTCCAATATTACAGCCTGTTGATTTTTCTGGTGTCGTCGGCCGTGATGATTGCCGTCAGCCTCATGACTGCGGCCCCCGACGCGCGGCAAATTCAGGGCCTTACCTACGGCACGGTAACCGACGACGATCGCCGCATTTCGCGGCGCAGTTGGAATGCAATCGACGTGATTGCGTCCTGCGTAGTGATTGCGGCGATTATTGCTGCATATGTGTACTTCAGTGGCTAACGCCAGGGGCGGCGTTTTGATGGAATGAATGCCAGCGATCCTACGGGCCGCCGCTGCCAATGACACGACATCCTTGTACTCAGAGTCGAACCATGACATTCGTGACTCGAAACAGCATTTTTGTCGCCGTCGCTGCGGCAGTGTTCTTTGGTCCATCGATGGCGCGCGCCTCCGACGAGCCGAAAGTGATTTCGCCGCCGCCCGAATCGTTCTTCGCAATGGTGCGCAGCCGGGACCGCGACGCGGCCCGCGATTTTTACAAAAAATACGTCGACGTCGATGGAATGCCCGTCGTCGCCGCCGGCGAGGTCGACGACCGGGCACTTGTGCGCACGCACGAGATCGTAAGCCACATGCTGGCCGGCCGGCCCGACATTGTCGACGCGATGAAAGAGAACGAGATGTATCTCATCATCATCGGCAAGGACCAGCTGTACACAGACATGCCCGAGTACCGCAACGCGCGCAACCCCGATTACTTGAATGAGCGCGTGCGCGGCACTGGCGGCAGGCCCACAAGCTTCGGCGAGGAGAACCTGCTTAGCCTGCCACTCGACAGGTATGATGACGAAAGCATCGGCGTGCATGAATTCTGCCACACGATCGACGGGGCGCTGCGCTCGATCGACCCCGATTGGAGCGACCGCCGAAACGCGGCCTACCGAAATGCGATCGAAAAAGGCCTGTACAAGAACGCGTATGCGGGCAGCAACCCGGGCGAGTATTGGGCCGAAATCGGCCAGGCTTATTTCGATTGCAACCGCGTCAACAACTGGAACCACGGGCCCGTGGCCAACCGCGAGCAGCTCAAAGCTTACGATCCGGAAGGTTACGAGCTTTGTCGGTCGATCTTTCGATTGGCACCGGAGCAAGATTGGCGATACAGCTGGGTCCAGAAGCTGCCGAATGTCATGGCGCCGCCTGCGAAGTTCAAAATTGATCCTTATTACACGAAGTTCACATGGGCCCGCGAATTCACGGTGCTCGGGCGCGAAGCAAGCGATGAGGCGCTTATCAAGGCCAACGACACGATCCGCAAGATGTTCGCCTACCGGCATGACGTGCTTAAGCCGCTTATTGCCGACGGCGTGAAGCTTGTCGTGCTCGGCCATGAAGAAAGCTTGGCCGATTTGCCCGAGTTCAAAGACGCCAACGGCAAAGATGTCGACCGCCTTGCTCGAACGTTTGACTATTCACCGGAGACCAAGCTGCTCGTGGTCGGCGAGGAAAATGTACTGGGCGATCCGCGCGATCCCGGCGTAGGCAACAACCAGGTAATTCGGGCCTTCGCTGACGCCCTGTATCAAGTTACTGGCACCCGGCCAGCCGATCCCGATTTCAGCAACCGAGGCCGCAACGTGCAGCAATACGAGCTGCGCGTCGAGCGGCTCGATGAGCGGTTCGGAGCAAAGGTCGACGAACTGTTCAAAGCCGCGATTGAAAAAGGCAAATGGAAAGGCACCGGTGCCGTCCAAAGCAGCGCCGACTACTGGTGCGCCGGCGTGCTGGCGTACTTTGACGCCGCAGGGCAGGAAGCAGCCCCCAACGACGCCGATTTTCCAATCACTACGCGCAACGCGCTGCAAAAATACGACGCCGAGTTGTACGACGTCGTGCACGAGACAATGGCCTACGGCGGCCACGTCGATTGGCGCTTCGAGCCAGCACAACGCGACAATCAATAGCATGATAAGTTCTCACGCGGAGGCGCCGAGGACGCAGAGCAGCACAGTAATAAATTCAGTGCAAAAGATGAGTGGAACATTAATTGCCGCTAATCAGCACTAATCAGCAATCAGTGAGGATTAGCGGAAATTAGTGGGTACTACCTCCGCGATCTCCGCGCCGCTCGGCGGAGTTCGCCGCAGGCCTCTGCGTGCCGCGTTCCGTTTACACCGTTTGGAAGTCGGCAAATAGCAACAGAAGAATGTTTAACTTTGGACTTTTCGCGATTCTTTGTGTTCTTCGTGGTCAAACACTCCGGCGCGGCATGGGAATCCGAATTCCCGGTCTTGCCAGCGCCATTAGCATCGTCGGCACGGCCGCGTTGGGTGCGGTTCAACCAGACCACCGACCGCTCCAGGCGGCTTCCGTGCAATCGCAATTCGATGTGCAATTCGACAAGGGCGCCATTGTCAGCTTGCGGCGCCACGGTGATCGCGGCGACGTCCAATATCTTCCTGAGGGTCGCCGATTGGGCGATATCGTTCTGCGATGGCGCAAGGCAGGCGAGAGTGATTGGCGCGTCGCCGAGACTTCACAGATCGCCCAATCCGTCGACGACAGATTAGAGATTTCTTCCTCCGGTGGGTTAACCTATCGATTGACGGACGGTCAATCGCCAGCGCTTGAAATTGAAAGTCGCCTTGCGATCGACGAAGATTCGATTTCCTGGAACATCGGCCTGCAAAACGTGTCGGACGGGCTGCTCGAAATCGGCGACCTTGCCCTGCCGCTGCCGATCAGCTCGCCGTTTGGCCGCGGTCGCGTACGATCCAGAGGCCCGATGCTCATGAAGCACAGCTTCATCTCCGGGCACGCCTCGTTTGTATTTTGGACCCGATCGGACAGTGCCGGTCCCACTTTAATGCTGACGCCGGCAGAGAACACGCACTTCGAGTACTGGGATACTGGCTCGCAGCAGCTACCGGACGCCCAGGCCGCGAGCGACGCAAGCGCGAGCGGCGTCGCGAGTCGAGCGCGGCGGGTGTTCCACGCGTACATCCACTCGACAGCAGCCGGCGCCGTGGCCAAAGCTCACGGATGCAATTGGCGCCAGCCGCACACCAGTCTCTCGCTGGCACCCAAAGGCCAAGCGGGCGACGCGAAAACCTACGGCCTGAAATTCCGCTGGGCCGAGGGCGAGGACGGCATTCGACAAACGCTTGTCGACGAAGGCCTGGTCGATGTCCACGTCGTTCCCGGGATGACCGTGCCCAGCGATCTCTTCGCGCAGTTCGCCCTGCGGACGGAGCATGCCATTCACGCGATCGACGCCGAGTATTCGGATATGACGGAAATCGTGCAGCAGGCTCCGCGCGGCGACTATCAGCTGTACCAGGTTCGCTTTCGCAAACTGGGCGAGAATCGGCTGACGGTGCGCTACGGCGACAACCGTCAAATGCACTTGGAGTTCTTCGTCGCGGAGCCGCTTGAGACGCTGATCAAAAAGCGCGGCGCGTTCATTGCCCGCCGCCAGCACCGCGATCCGACGAGGTGGTACAACGGCCTCCTGGCCGAATGGAACATCGAGAGCCAGGTGCTATTGGGCCCGGACAACTACGACCGCATCTCCGGATTTCGCATTTACGCCGTCACTTGCGACGACCCGGGATTGAGCAAGCCGGCGTTTCTGGCAGCTAAGAATGCTGAGCATCCGCTGCAAAGCGAAGTCGAGGCCCTGGATTATTACATCAAGCACTTCGTGTGGGGCGGCCTGCAGATGACAACGGACGAGAAGTACCCCTACGCGATTTATGGCATC
The DNA here is from genome assembly GCA_035249585.1 of Lacipirellulaceae bacterium. Classification (GTDB taxonomy): domain Bacteria; phylum Planctomycetota; class Planctomycetia; order Pirellulales; family Lacipirellulaceae; genus JABDGM01. The sequence goes on along the minus strand of DATFGJ010000457.1, from coordinate 18,866 downwards.
CAGGATTGGAAGCGCAACCGCGAGAGCGACGACCCGGGGCGCAACGGCCGGCTCCATATCTGGCGATGTTACGACTATCCGCACATCATCTTGATGTATCACAGCATGTACCGCGTGGCCAAGAGCCATCCGCAAATCACGACCGCACTGCCTGCGCGCGAGTATCTTCAGCGGGCGTACGGGACCGCCATCGCGCTGTTCACCGTGCCATACGAGGTCGAGCGATGGAGCGCCTACCGCACCGGGTTCTATAACGAACTAGTGATCGTGGATCTGATCGATGATCTCGCGGCCGCCGGAATGGCCGCCGAGGCCGAGTCGTTGCGCGAACATTGGCAACGAAAGGTCGACTTCTTCGTCAATGGGCGGCCGGACTTATTTCGCTCAGAGTACCCGTTCGATTCCACCGGCTTTGAATCGACGCACGCGCTCGCGAAGTACGCCATGCAGCAGGCGGCAAAACATCAAAACGGGGCGGATGGCCCAAAGGCGCTCGAAGCGGCTGAGCGATTCCTGGAGAAGCAGATCGCGGCGAACCTTTTTTGCCGCGGATCGATTGAGCCGGCGTATTACCTATTGGGAAGCGACTACCGCGGCAGCGGCGGCAACTCGTACACGCTGACATACATGTCGCAGATGGGTGGCTGGGCCGTGCTGGATTACGCCCTGCACTTCGCGGCCGACCCGAGCGCCCACTTGAGGCTCGGCTATGCTTCATTTCTGAGCGCCTGGGCCCTCATGAACACGGGAACTCCGGAGTCGAACTACGGCTATTGGTATCCGGGCCAGGCCAATGATGGCGGCGCCGGCGGCGGGTTTGAACCGGCGCCCTTCGGGCGCACGTGGCTCGGCCAGCCGCACCACCGCGGCTCGTGGTACTACGCCTGCGAGATCGACCTGGGCTACTGTGGCGCCTTGCGCGCGGCCCGCACAGTGATCGCAGATGATCCGATCTTTGGCCGGACCTGCTTCGGCGGCGATTGGCGGGCGACCGAGGATGGCATTGAGGTAACCCCAAAGGATGGTGTCCGTCGCCGATTCCATGCACTTCTTGGCGACCGCAAACTGCATCTGGAACTCGACAACGGCCGCTTCGCTTCCGACACACCGCTTATTCTGCAAGAGGATCTGCGCAAGGCCCGCTTTTCGCTCGAAAGCGACAACACGGCGGAGCACACCACGCTATTGCGGCTCGGCGGTCTGGCAACCGGGCGATACGTCGTAAAACACGGCGAAGAGCAAGCTGCGTCGCTTGACGTCGACGAACATCAATTGACGTTCGGCCGCTCGATTGCGGTTGAAATTGTCGTGCCGACCGGAGGCCGATCGAATCCCATTACGGTTGCGCGTGTTGACTAGCGAAGGAATTGCTAGGTGGGCAGCGATAGTTGAGCATCTTGTGGCAAGATCACCCCGACCCCTCCCCAAAGGAGGAGGGAGTTACTCTATTCGCAAACGCCGTCCTCAAGCGGCAGGCCGAGCGCTTCGGTGAACCGGTCGAACATGTTGGCCGTGCAAATCACGTGGACGATCTGAGCCGTTTCCCGGTCGCTGAACCATTCGCGCACGCGGGCGATGTCGGCGTCGGTGATCAAATGCGGGTCGGCCGTGAGCTTGGCGGCGAGCTGATACGCGGCCGCCGAATTATTCGACGCGCTTGCGTCGCTGTCGAACAACGCGACCATGTCTTCCGTCGAGACACCGAGTGTGCGGAGCCGGTGCGCCGCATGGCCCACGGCGTACCAGGCGCGATTGTGCACGGCAGAAATCAATGCCAGCTCGGCCTTGAGCCGAACGGGCAAATGCTCGTCGCTCATGATGGTGTTCAACGTGCTGACTTGCATGGCGCCGGTGCCAGGCACACCCACCATGGCGCGTTCCCAATTGAATAGCTCGCGGTCCACAATGCTGGGAAGCGCCTTGCGGGCTTCATCCACGCTGGGCAGAGCGACCCGAGCTTCGCGTTCGCGGCTAGCCGTAATCGCGTTTGTCACTTCATCAAACGCCGGCAACCCAGGCCGCGAAGCGCGCGTCGTCGGCGCCGCCACGCTCACGGTCGATTGGAACTCTTCGCTGGTCGGCGTATCGAGCCGTGAGTCTTCCTCGCCGAACCGGCTGTCTTGCGGTACGCCCATGCCGTCTGTCCAGCGGTTAGTCGCGTTGAAACGGGCGATGCTATAAGTCATCTCGATGATTTCTCCGTCCGAGAACAACGGCTTGAGTAGCGCTATGTCGCCCTCGCCAACGAGCTGCGGCTCGAGCGTCAGCTTGCGCGCGTAGGCAAGCGCGGCCTGCTGCCGCGAGTCGAACCGGCTCCAGTCGCTATCAAGCGACGCGATCGTGTCGTCATCCAATCCGGCCCCGCGGAGCTTGAGCTCCTGGTGTCCGAGGCAGTAGTGGCAGTTGTTGCCGCGCGAAACGATCCAGAACAGCGACGTTGTAAAGGCGTAATCAAATGCCGAATCCGGATTTTGACCGAAGCGTGCAGAACGGCCGCCGTCACGTGAGCCTTGGCGGCTGGCCGACCGGCTGCCGCGTCCGCCTCCGGCCCCCCAGGATTCAGGCAAGTACGCAGCCCGCATGCGGCCGTTGTTCACGCCGCCCTGCGCATTGGAGTCGGGCAGCGGCAGCCGCGGAGTGCGTGATTTGAGCGACTCGAGCGCGGCCTTCATTTCTGGCCGCGTCGCGGGGACGGGCTTGGGCGTATCGGAGGCTTGTCCGTCCGCTCGCAACGGATTTGTCCATGCAGAGAAGCACAAAGCTAGTAGCGCCATAACGTATTTCATTTTCGATGACCTTATGTTTTGAAACCCCAACTCACTGAAACCAAAAGTGTTCTCACGCAAAGGCCTGCGGCGAGCTCAGCCGAGCGGCGCCAAGGCGCAATGAAACCTGAAAACTCATAGCGCCTCGCCTTTGCGCCTTCGCGTCTTTGCGAGAGCCTTTCCGAATTCTGCTGGAGTTTTCGCTGATTAAAACTGCTCCTGAATAATCTCCTCGCCATTTCGGCTGCCGAGCGCCTGCCAGGTGGGCCGGCTGATATCCTCGGAAACAAAGCGTGCCGAGCCGTCGCAGAGCATCATATTCACGCCGCCGCTATGGCGGCTGCCGGCGGTGGTCATGATCTGTCCGGGCGGGTACATGCACGAGCGGCCGTTCGGAGTGTTGTTGTGAAAATAAATTGTCGTGCTGTGATATGCGCGCAGCCAGGGAAAACCGACCTCGGAATTGCCCTGTTTGGACAGATCTGTGATATCGATCGCACGACAATCGGCATATGCCCGCTCGACGCCCGGATGCGTCGTGCCAGGGGCAAATGTATCGCTTTCCTCGGTCGCGATTTCATCGCTGCCGTCGCCGATGACACGCTCGGCGAACGCCGCCGTGTGGCTCAATCCGTCGATGATGTGGGCGGCCTTCACGCCGCCGTTACGAATCAACACGCCGTTTGGCGGTCCGAGGGCGTAGTTCGGGTCGCTCGGATTCGTCGTAATGCTCCACACCACGCCGGATCCTTGGTTGGCATGGTAACTTGTGGGCGCGCCGGGCGCGGGAACGGAAACCGCGTTCTCACCGCCATCCGACGGGCAGACAAACATCGCCACGCGCGTCGTCCGCGCAGAGTCGTTTGAAGCGTGATTGTAGGCCGCGCTGAAGTTCACCAAAGTTCGCAACGATGCTTCCTCGACAAACGGCAGCAGCCGGGCATGCACCGACAGGCCGAGCGACGTTGGAGCGCCGCCGGGGCCAGGCACCAGCACGTCCGATGGCGGGAACACCTTGTAGCTTGTCTCATAGTTGAGCATGGCTAAACCCATTTGGCGCAAGTTGTTCATGCAGGCTGTGCGTCGGCCGGCCTCGCGCGCCGCCTGAATTGCCGGTAAGAGTAAGGCGACCAATATCCCGATGATCGCGATGACGACCAGTAGCTCGACAAGCGTAAACGCGCGGCGCTCGCGCTTGCTCGCTACCCTGAATCGCTCGAACGGCAGCTCCACTTGAGTGAAGCCCCAATTTCTTCGTGGTGTCGACATGATGAAGACGCTCGCGGAAAATGATGTAATGCGCCGCATCAAATGAATACTTACGGCCACACAATGAAATGGATTGCATCAACCGGTCACTTACCGGTCGATTGACTCGCATGCTTGAACCATCACAGCAGGTTGCCACAGCGCAGCCGCTGCCGCCCGACCAAAAGAGTCGATAAGCGGTGGCTGCCATGCGCAGGACGAGCGCTGCAAGGCGATCGAAGAGAGATAGCTCTAAGCGCGCGGAGGATGCTCGATACCTACCGGGAATCCGCGAATCGCATGCGCAGAAGAATCGCCGGTCGTAAACGTCCAGCGGCTCAGAGGCTCGCGAACGACGTCATGACCGGCCAGTAGCAGCTTGTCGGTGGCGCTAACGTTGGACGGCGGAATCACGGGTACTGGTCTGGATGGCGCACGCCGACAGGATGGACCATCGCAGGGCAACGGAATCGAGTCCTTATTTGATGCAAAAGTTCCGCCGACTGAAGCGGCAGAGTCGGCATTCCTTTGGTCGTCGCTCATGGACCGCTGCGCGCTGCTATGCGACCCGTCAGGGTGTGCCAACCAATCGCCGCAGGATGCGACGGCGCGCATCGCCCACGCACTTTGCAGCAGCACACAGCCCAGCAGCAAAAGTGCCGCGTTAGCACACCGGTTAAAGCGCACACGATGGTGCATAGGCCATTGAAGAGAAACCGCAACGCCCCCCATGCTGCATCCAAGAAATCACTGTACTGAGTGCACAAAAGATTGCAAGTGATTTTGCCCGGATTGGGGCGACGGTCGCCGCGGGCACAGCGAGCGATAAGTCAATCGTGGACTCGACTTATCGACGGTCCGCCGGCGACCTTTACCCCACTGAATTCATTGACACTCCAATCCATCAGGGATAGGCTGAGACTTGGGGACATTCCTAGCCTAGATAGCGGCCTGCAGTTCGCCGCTCCGCTCCATCAGGGAGTCACGTTCGTGGTCCTGCGCTGTGCATCGGCCGTTTTTGCGGCCTCGATATGCTGGATGCTGTTGGCGGTAATAGCTTCCGTCGCGCACGCATCGTGCGGTGACTGGCTGCAGCATAGCGATAAGTCCGCCTCCGCTCCCGGCGCGAGCAGCCCTGTGGAAGTCGCGCGGGACGAAATTGCAGACCATTCGCCCGGGCCACCGTGTAATGGTCCCTACTGCACTCGCATCCCGGATCAACCGGCAGCGCCCGCTCCGGCCGAAGTTTCGTTCACGCCTGTGAAGTCGGCTCTTCAGAGCTGCGTCGTCACACTTACGGAGTGCGCGAGCCAAACGGGAAGCGCTTGCCAGACGAACGTAAAACGCGCCAAGGGGTTCCCCGCGCTGATCTATCATCCGCCTCGCGCTTAGCGCGCATTTTGACGTAGCGCTTCGGCAGTCGTTCAATTGCGACTCGGTCATCGTGTCGTTCAACGTAGCGCAATTGCAATGCGAACGGCTGCGAAGTTAAACCGCAAGCGTCAATTCCCGCGGACTTGATCTGCCACGCCGGCCTTCGGATCGGATTTATGCCGGAAACGTCATTGCGCCCTGAGCCTCCTGCCTCGCCGCCGAGGAAATACGTGCGCGCGGTCGGGCCGCGGCTGCGCAAGCTGCTGTATTTCCTATTTGCTTTGGTTGCGGTGCTCGGCGCCAATTCCGCTTACCTGGCCGCAATCACCGCGCTGGAGTGGTTCACCGGCCGCACGTATCAGGACTACTTCTACCAGTACATGTTCCTGGGGCACCTCGTCCTGGGACTTGTGCTGGTCGTGCCGTTCATTGTCTTCGGGCTCGCGCACATGGCGGCATCGCGGAATCGCCGCAACCGCCGGGCGATCCGCATCGGCTATGCACTCTTCGCCGTGTCGATCGGCGTCCTGGTCACCGGGATATTGCTGATGCGCATCGGGGGATTCGATCTGCGGCAGCCGCTGGCCCGCTCCACGATTTACTGGTTGCACGTGGCCTGCCCGCTCGTGGCGGCGTGGTTGTACTGGCTGCATCGGCTGGCCGGGCCGCGGATCAAGTGGCGAGTGGGCTTAAGCTACGCGGCTTTTGTCGGCGCCGTTGTGCTGGCAATGATCTGGCTGCATGCCGAAGACCCGCGCAACTGGTTCGCCGTTGGGCCGGATTCGGGCGTGAAATACTTCGAGCCGTCGCTGGCCCGAACGGCGTCGGGCAATTTCATTCCGGCCGCCACTCTTACGAACGACCAATACTGCAAGAAGTGCCACGCCGACGTGCACGCGGCCTGGAGCGAGAGCGTGCACCGCTTCAGCTCGTTTAACAACGAGCCGTACCTGGCCAGCGTGACCGAAACCCGAGAAGTGGCTCTTAAACGCGACGGCAACGTGCAAGCCTCGCGCTGGTGCGCCGGCTGCCACGACCCGGTGCCGTTCTTCAGCGGCGCATTTGACGATCCGAAGTTCGACACCATCAATCATCCAACGGCCCACTCCGGCATCACCTGCTCGGTTTGCCATTCGATCACCAACGTCAACAGCACCCGCGGCAACGCCGACTACACGATCGAGGAGCCGCTGCACTACCCGTTTGCGTTCAGCGAGAGCGCGGTTTTGCAATGGGTCAACAACCAGCTCGTAAAGGCCAAGCCGGCCTTCCACAAAAAGACTTTTTTGAAGGATTTTCATCGCACGGCCGAGTTTTGCTCGACCTGCCACAAGGTGCACTTGCCGCTGGCATTGAACCACTACAAGGAATTCCTCCGCGGGCAAAACCATTACGATCCGTTCCTCTTGAGCGGCGTCTCGGGTCACGGCGCGCGAAGCTTCTATTACCCGCCGAAAGCCGAAGCGAATTGCAGCAGCTGCCACATGCCGCTAAAACCGTCCGGCGACTTCGGCGCTAAGTTCTTTGCCGGCGCAACCGAGCTGAGCGTGCACGACCATCTGTTCCCGGCGGCGAACACCGGCGTCGCCTGGCTGCGCGATAAGCCAGACGTCATTGCGGCCCACCAGAAATTCCTGGAAGGCGTGATGCGGGTCGACCTGTTTGGCTTGCGCGAAGGCGGCGAGATCGATGGGCGGCTGATCGCGCCGCTGCGCCCGGAAACACCGACGCTCGTCCGCGGCAAAACGTACTTACTGGAAACGGTCATCCGAACCGTGAAACTAGGCCACCTGTTTACGCAAGGCACGGCCGACTCGAACGAAGTCTGGCTCGACGTCACCGTGAAATCCGGCAACCGCATCATCGGCCGCAGCGGCGCGCTGGACCCGGAGCGCGGCAATGAGGTCGATCCCTGGGCCCATTTCGTCAATGTGTTCATGCTCGACAAGGACGGCAACCGCATCGACCGGCGGAATCCGCAGGATATTTTCACGCCGCTGTACAACCATCAAATTCCACCGGGCGCCGGGCAGACAGTTCACTACGAGCTCGTGCTGCCAGACGATCTCGACGCGCCGGTGACTGTTGAAATGAAGCTGCAGTATCGCAAGTTCGACCAGCGGTACATGGATTTTGTCGCGCAGAGCAACCAGAAACTGGGGCAGCAAATTCGCGGCCACGAACCAGGCAAGCCGTATAACAATCAGCTCCCGATCACGACATTGGCCGTGGACCAGATCACGTTTCCAATCGAGGGCGTTGAGGCAACGGTCGAAAACCCCGACCGCGATATTCCGCTTTGGCAACGATGGAACGACTATGGCATTGGGCTATTGCTCAAAGGTCGGGCCGAGCTGCGTCAGGCGGCCGAAGCGTTTACGCAGGTCGAAGCGCTCAATCGGTGGGACGGGCCGATGAACCTGGCACGGGTCTATAGCGCGGAGGGCCGGTTGGACGAGGCGGTGGCCGCGCTCCAGCGCGCCAATCGCTACAGCGGCGAGGAAGGCTTTCCGCGATGGACCTGGGCCTGGCTCAGCGGCGACATCAACCGGCAGCAGGGACGTTTGCAGGAGGCGATCGTGAACCTGCGCAGCGTGCTCGAGGACCGCACACCAGACATGCAGAAGCGGGGCTTCGACTTCAGCTACGACTACGAGGTGATTAACCTGCTCGGCCAAACGCTTTTCGATCTGGGCCGATTACGGGCTCGGCAAGGTCGAGCCGACGAGGCGCGCAAAGCCTGGCAGGAAGCAGTCGACGTGTTTAAACGAACCATTGCTATCGATTCGGAAAACGTGACGGCCCATCATAACTTGCAACTTTTGTACGCCGAGCTGGGCGACGCCGAGCGCTCCCGCGAGCACGAAGAGCTGCACCTTCGCTATAAGCCAGATGACAACGCTCAGGGCCGCGCCGAGAGATTGGCCCGCGAGCGCTACCCGGCCGCCAATCACGCGGCCGAAGCGGTTGTGAAGTATCCGCTCCAGCGGCCCGGCGCGCCGGGCCTACGGAGCGCGGAGCCACCCGCCCTCCCTCTCCCTCCGGGAGAGGGCCGGGGTGAGGGTGAATCGGCGGTAACCAAGGCACCCTCACCCTACCCTCTCCCAAAGGGAGACGGATTTGACACCACTTCGAAAACCACGAGTAATGGGGGGGGTGGCGGTTGAACCGGAAACAAAATCAATCTGTTAGTGATGCCGAAATTGAGCCGGATACGCTCGAGCGTGATGACGCCGTGATCGGCGTCGCTCTGCGCTGGTCGCTCGCTGTGATCGTTGTGGCGGCGATCGCTGTCGGCACGGCTGTGTATGCATTGCGGCCTGCGCCGCCCGACAAGCCGGTCCAGCAGACGGAACTGGCCGAAGTTGCAACGCGCGCGGCCGGTCAAGCCACGGTGCCGAACGTGCCATTCCCGGATATTACGCAGCAAGCAGGTATTAACTTCCGTCACGCCAATGCGGCAACCGGTCGAAAGTTGCTGCCGGAAACGATGGGAGGCGGCTGCGCGTTCTTTGATTTCGACAATGACCTCGACCAAGACTTGTTGCTGGTCAACAGCCTCGATCGCTGGCCCTGGGATGAGCAGTCGTCCGAAACGTCGGCGGCAACCTCCAGGCTATACCGCAACGACGGCCGCGGCAATTTCACCGATGTGACGGCAGGATCGGGCTTCGATGTATCACTCTATGGAATGGGCGCCGCGGTCGGCGATTACGACAACGACGGCAACGTGGATGTCTTCATCTCGGCGCTGGGCAAGAATCGATTGTTCCATAACGTGGGCGGCGGCAAGTTTCGCGACGTGACCGACGAGACAGGCGTGGGCGGCGATGACGATGCGTGGAGCACTTGTTGCGGCTGGCTCGATTACGATAACGACGGCGACCTGGATTTGTTCGTCGGCAATTATGTCAAATGGTCGCGCGAATATGACGAGGGACAGAACTTTCAGCTGACCGGCGGCGGGAGGGCTTACGGCCGGCCGCAGAATTTTGAGGGCACGCTTCCTTACTTGTATCGCAACGAAGGCGGCGGACGTTTTCGCGATGTGGCCCACCAGGCCGGCTTGCACATCCGGAACCCGCACACGGGCGTGCCGCTGGCCAAGTCATTGGGCGTCGTTTTTGCGGACCTCGACGAGGATGGCTGGATCGACATTCTCGTGGCGAATGACACGGTGCAAAATTTTCTGTTGCACAACCAGCGCGCTGGCACCTTCCGCGAGATCGCGGCTACATCCGGCATCGCATTCGACATGAACGGCAACGCGCGCGGTGCGATGGGCATCGACATCGCCCGCATCCGTGGCAACAAAGTGCTGGGCGTGGCCATCGGAAACTTTGCCAATGAAATGACGGCCCTCTACGTAAGCTATGGCGACCAGATGCAGTTCATGGACGAAGCGATTCCCACCGGCCTCGGGCCGGTGACCCGGACGTCGCTCACCTTCGGCCTGTTCTGTTTCGATTACGACCTCGACGGCCGGCTTGATCTTTTGACAGCGAACGGTCATTTGGAAGAGGACATCAATCGCGTGCAGCCCAGCCAGCACTACGAGCAGCCGCCGCACCTGTTTTGGAACGCGGGCCCGCAAGCCGACACGGAGTTTCTGCCCGTGCGCGAAAGCCAATCGGGCCCGGACCTGTTCAAGCCGCTGGTTGGCCGCGGGGCCGCATACGCCGACATCGACGGCGACGGCGACCTGGACGTTCTCGTGACGGCCACGGGCCAATCGCCGCGGCTATTGCGCAATGACCAGAATCTCGGTCATCACTGGCTGCGGTGCAAACTTGTCGGCACGCACTCGAATCGCGACGCGATTGGGGCGCGGATTGAACTGGAGCTTGAAGACGGCGTGCTATGCCGCCAAGTGATGCCGTCGCGCAGCTACTTGTCGCAGGTCGAGCTGCCGATGACATTCGGGCTTGGCAACAACACGACAGTCCGCCGGTTAACGGTCTACTGGCCGCGCGGTGCGAAGCAAGACGTTGATGTCGGCGATGTCGACCGGATGATTGAAATCATCGAGCGGTAAAGCGGACCAGAGCTGCGGTTTGTAACTCTCCGACCGCGGAGTACAATTGTCAGCAGCGGAGGAATCTATGGTCTACGAAGGCACCGTTCATAACGGGGTAGTCGTGTTAGAGAACGGTATTCAATTGCCGGAGGGAGCGGCCGTAAAGGTCGAGCTACTTTCGCAGCCATCGGAACCCAAGAAAGCGACGATTGACAAAAGTCAATTAGATCCGGTGTTCCGAATGGGCGAGTTGGCTGAGGATACCGGCATACCGGATTTGGGCGTCAACATCAATCATTACCTGTACGGTCATCCGAAGGCTAAAGATGTCCCGTAGTGTGTTTCTCGACACAAACGGTTGGATCCCGCTACTGAATGCGACTGAGTATTTGCACGAAGCTGCCAACAAAATCTGGCTCGATCTCGGCGAAAGCGGCTTCAGAGTTGTATTGACCGATTGGGTCATTGCCGAAACAGGCAACGGCCTTGCCCGGTCGCGCGCCAGAAATGGCTTCGCAGACACCGTAGCTCAGCTTTGGCAAAGTCCAGTCGTTGACATCGTCATTGTGGATCAAGCATTGATGGCTAGAGCAGTCGATCGCTATCGACGATACGCCGACAAGACCTGGGGCCTCGTGGATTGTGCGAGTTTCATTGTAATGCAGGATCGAGGCATCACAGAAGCATTCACCAGCGACCGCGATTTCGAGCAAGCAGGCTTTAAGCGGCTACTGTCAGCGTAATTACGCGCCATTAGTTTTTGGTGGATCCGTCAGAAACTTTATCCGGTGGAGTTGGCGTCGTAGACTGGGCCCTGCTCTCGGCAATATGTGCCGATCCGGGTGCTTTGCGGTCAGGCGACTCGGTGCCAGGCAAGTGCCGCACGACGAAGTCGCGCATCCGTCGCCCGCCGTCAATATTCAACCCTCTGGCTAAATACGGATGCACAAGAGAGCCTCAAATAAGCCGATTGTCGCCGCGCTAGCTCTTGCGATGCTGCCGTCCGCGCTCCTTGCCGCGGAATTCCCTGCGCCGCGGTCAGGCAACTTCGTGCTCCGCAACTTTAAGTTCGGCTCGGGCGAATCACTGCCGGAGCTGCGAATGCAATACCTCACCTTGGGGCAGCCCGAGCGCGACGAACAAGGCGTTGTGCGCAACGCGATCTTGATCCTGCATGGCACGACCGGTTCGAGCGCACAGTTTCTGCGGCCGGAATTTGCCGAGGAACTTTTTGGACCCGGCCAGCCGCTGGACGCCACACGATATTATGTCGTCCTGCCGGACAACATCGGCCATGGAAAGTCGACCAAGCCGAGTGACGGCCTGCGCGGCCAATTTCCCCGATACGGATATCGCGACATGGTCGCGGCCCAGCATCGGCTGCTCACTGAGGGCCTGGGCGTGAACCACCTGCGGCTGGTGATGGGCACTTCGATGGGCGGGATGCACGCGTGGCTGTGGGGCCAAATGTATCCGGACTTCATGGACGCGCTCATGCCCATGGCATGTGTCCCCGCGCAAATCTCCGGCCGCAACCGCGTTTGGCGGCGGATCATTATCGACGCGATTCGCACCGATCCCCAGTGGCAGAATGGTAATTACATGGCGCAGCCTCGCAGCTTGCGCACGGCCCTCGCGATGATGTACGTGATGTCGAGCAATCCCGTGCGGCGGCTCGCCGAATCGCCGACCTTGGCTGCAGCCGACGAGGCCTTAGATCGGTACGTAGATGAGCGGCTCGCGACAGCCGACGCCAACGACATGCTTTACGCCTTTGAGGCATCGCACGACTACGATCCCGCGCCGGGCCTGGAAAAAATCCGCGCGCCGCTGCTGGCCATCAATTCGGCCGACGACCTGATTAACCCGCCGGAGCTGGGCATCCTGGAGCGCGAGATTTCGCGGGTGCCCGGCGGTCGAGCGATCCTCCTGCCGCTCAGCGACCAGACCCAGGGACACGGAACGCACACGGTTGCTGCCGTCTGGAAGCATTTCTTGAGCGAGTTCTTGGAGCGCACCGATCCATCGCGCTGACCGCTAAGAACGCGGCGTGACGATTCTGTGCCAGGTGGTGGTGCATCTTCACGCGCGCCCCGACTAGGGGATAGTGCCCGCCCACGTGGCGGGCTTTTCGTGCGCGGCGCGGTAGGATAGGAGCATGAATGGGCAATTACTTCCGATAGTCACCTATATTGCTTTCTGGGTTGCATTGCACACGATTGGCATCAGTGTCCTGATTATCAAGGATAACCGTGGCCGATTCAGCTTGGCGATGATGCTAGTTCTCATGGCGGCAGTTGCAATAATTTGCACCTCGATTGCGCTCATGCTGCGGGAGCCATGGAGTAATAATTCTCCCACACACTAATTTACCAGCGGTCGAACGCCTACCGCGAGCGCCTGCTATCGGACGGGAACGCCATGCTCAAGTAGCTGCGAATCGCCGTGACTGCGCTGAGCCTGACGGCGTGCCTGCTGCTCGTTGCGCTGTGGGTGCGGAGTTATTGGGTCTTTAGCAGGCACCGAGTGGGTGTCGGCGTCGCGCACCATAGATTTTCGCAGTTACCGCGGTCAGTTTGGAGCCGCCATTTATTACCCCAACTCCCCCAACCCCGTTTTCGAGACGACGTACGGCCGGTGGTGGGGGCAGGAGTCTGTTTTGTGCAGCCGCTCCATGGTTTCCGTGGTCGAAACCCTTCGGTCTCCGCACTCTGTTAATTGCAATGACGCTCATTGCTGCCGTACTGGGGGGTGATCACTTACCTGATAAATTCCTTGATACCATTAATACCAACTAGCGTCCGCCCAACTTCCGCACCAAGGATGCACCCACGTACCCGATGCCGGAGAAACTTAGAGGCCCCCGCGGCTAACGGACAGCATCCGTCGCACAACCTTTCCTAGGAGGCCGGTTTCCATTTGTCCAAGAACTCAAGATAGACCTTGTCGTTGTAGCCTCGTCCTTCCTCCAGTTCCGCCGTGCCTTGCGAATGCAACAGATTGCCGTCCCAGTCCAAAACGAACAAGTGTGGGTAGCCGGGTATGTCCGGATACTGCGAAAGGAACGCTTCGTTTTTCTGGTCCCCATCATAGGTGACTTTCATGATTAGATAGTTCTGCCGAATCTTTTCGCGCACCTGGTCGTTCGTTTCGATATAGTCACTCATGAGATGGCACCAGCCGCACCAGTCGCCACCCACCTGAACCAGGATGTGCTTCTTCTCGGCTTGGGCCCGCGTGATGGTGAGCGCCAGATCTTCGGCGGCATTTCGAGCAACGTCGTAGTGGTCCACCGTGTAAAAGTCGAGATTGGCGCGACCGGCGCCTCGCAACTTGTCGGATGGAACGTGCCGCTCATTTGCCGCTTCTGGCATCTCCGCCGAAATGACCTGTTCAGCCGCGATGGCTTGTTGTGGGCTGGAATCGGTTTCGCAGCCGATCGATAGCCCGGCCGCAAACACCGCGAGCCAAGCAACTGGACTATGAAGACCGAACATAGGTGCTCGCAGACGAAGGCATCGGACAAAGATAAGAGACGTTTGTCGCCCGCCGTGAAATGTACCGCGCCGGGGATTAACCGAATAGTGGTTGGCAATCGCCATCCGTCCCGGCCGAAAATATGATTGACAAATGTATACCATGTGTGCTAGAATGTGCACACGTCGTGCCCCGGCGATTCGTTCTTTGAAAATCGTGGAATTTGTTCTGAGCCGCTAGCCGCAACCTCAGTTCTTGCGACTGACTGCGCTACCGCTGCGCGCCGACCGGCGCATTCAAGCTGTGTCTAAATCGCGACAGGAGCGCAAAACCCACACCAAAGAGTTCTGCGCACCTATACGGAAACGGAGGATAGAGAAAATGCGATGAGTCGTGCCTGGCGAATAACGCCTCACCTGAGTCGAATTTTGTCACCCCCCCGAGGCGAAATTCAATCAATTTCGCCTCACCGCCACACGCCAACTGGCAACCAGCAAACGACTTGCAGCCAGCGCGCGAAGCGGAATTCGCCGAATTTCGCCTCACCAGAAAAAAGAAAAGAATTGCGTGGGGCGAAATTCAATCCTCAGCCGATCCGTCGGACACCTTCGCAGGAAGCGATTGCGCGGGGGCGTCGGGGCTCGTCGCTGCAACTTCGGCGGCCGCCTCTGCCTTCCGGTCGCTCGGCTCATCGCCGATCAAATGCCGCACGAAGAAATCGCGCATGCGCCGCCCGCCGTATTCGCCGCCCATGCCGTGCCCGGCACCCGGAACGAACACGAACTCGAAATCCTTGTCAGCTTTGATGAGCGCGTCGACGAAACGGAGCGTCGACTCGATCGGCACGTTTTCGTCCAGCTCGCCGAGGATCAACATCAGCTTGCCCTGCAGGCGATGGGCGTTATCGATGTTCGAGCACTCGGCGTATTGCCGCCCGACGGGGTAGCCCATCCACTGTTCGTTCCACGAAGCCTTGTCCATGCGATTGTCGTGGCAGCCGCAGCCGGCGACGGCGACGTCGTAAAACTCAGGGTGGAACAATACGGCGGCCGCCGCGTTCTGACCGCCGGCCGAGCCGCCGTAAATGCCGATGCGTGATGTATCCATGTACGGATATTTTTCGGCCGCCGCTTTGATCCACAGGATGCGGTCGGGGAAGCCGGCATCCTTGAGGTTGTGCCAGCAGACGTCGTGAAACGCCTTCGAGCGATTCGCCGTGCCCATGCCGTCGATCTGCACGACGATGAAGCCGAGGTCCGCCATCTGTGCGTAGCGGTTGCCGCCGCCGAACGATTTGGGCACAAACGAACCCTGCGGCCCGGCATAGATCGATTCGAGGATCGGATACTTCTTGTTGGGGTCGAAGTCGCGCGGCCGGCAGATGACGCCCCAGATATCCGTTTTGCCGTCGCGCCCCTTGGCGACGAAGACCTCCAGCGGATGGTAATCGTCGTCTGCAAAAAGCTCCTCGGCATCAGCTTCTTCGAGCGCGCACACCAGCTCGCCATCCTCCATCCGGCGAAGCTCATGCCTGGGCGGCGCATCGACACGGCTGTACGTGTCGATGGCGTACTTGTTATCCGGCGAGAACTGCAGCGAATGGTTGCCATCGCCTTCCGTGAGCTCCACGAGGCCCGTGCCGTCGAAGTTCACGCGGTAGTAATGCATGAAGTACGGGTCCTGGTCGGAATTCTTGCCGCTGGCATGGAACCAGATCTGCCGTTTCTCCTCGTCGATGCGATCAATTCCGCGAACGACATATTCGCCCTGCGTGATTTGGTTCTTGACGCCGCCCTCCTTCGTATCGAGCAGATACAGGTGGCGCCAGCCGTCGCGCTCGGAGACGTACACGGCTTCGTCGGTATCGGGCAGCCAGTTGATGCGATCGAGATCGAGGTTTTCGGTGTGAGCGGTCCAGATAAACGTTTCGGTCTTTTCGTCGATGATCTCAGACGCTTCGCCCGAATGCGAATCGACGCGAATGATCCGCAGCCGCTGGTGTCCGCGATCCACCTTTTCGTAGGCAAAGTGGCGGCCGTCCTTGTTCCAATAGATGCGCGGAAAGTGAAGGTCGATCTTTTCCACGTCGGGCTTGATCTGCTTTTTATCGTCAATGTCGAACACGCTAAGCTCGTAGGACGTGAGCTTGTCGCCCGGAAGATCGTAGGAGCGCGAGCGCAGATTGGTGCGGCCGCCGCCGCGCGGCGAGCTTTCGATGAGATGGACCTCCTTTTCGTCGCCCGGCTCGATTCGGAACGCTACCAGTCGCTTGGAATCCGGCGACCATTGCAGCATGCCGTAGCGGCCTTTTTCCGTGCCGTCGGTTGTGAGTTGAAACTCGAGTCGCTTGGAGTTTTCGCTCTCGTCGTCGCCGTCGCCGGCAGGGCGCAGAAAGATATTGTGATTGCGCACGAACGCGTTCCATTTGCCGTCGGGCGAAGGCCCGCCGCCAGCCCGGCGCCCGGAGCCCCCGCCACGGCCGAAGCGGCGGCGCCCGCGGCCGAATCGATTGTCGTCCGCGTCGTCGTCATCCTCATCGTCGGGCGCGTCGCCAACCTTTTTGGCCTCGCTCGAATCAAGCTCCCATTCCCATTGGGAGCCGTCGGCTACAAAGCGGATTGCCTTTCCATCATTGATGAATTCGACGGCGTCAAACGGCAGCTCGTCCGGCTCATAATCCTTTTCCGCGGCCGCCGACAATGCGGCAGCGAGCTTCTCATGATCAAACGCCTTTTCCCGCGTGGCGGCCTCGGCGTCGACAAGCACGAACTCTTTCTTGCCGGCGCGGAGCCGATTGCGATACCAAAAGCGCGTGTTCTCGGCAAACCAATGCGGCTCGATACGGGCCTTGTACAGGCCCCGTGGCTCGAAACGCCGCCCGCGGCGCTGGGGCGACTGCTGGGCCCTCAGTTCATTGCCAATGGCCGGACGCGTTTTGCGCTCAGATTCAGTTTCGTTGCTCGCGGAGGCCGAGTTTGCCCAAAACAACGCGGCGAGGAGGACCGCCCGCGCCGCAGCGCGGAGAAACGAGCTGGTTGCCATAACGATTACGCGCTTTCGTATATTGTGCACAAGAATCTGGATGCTCGCATGATGATCGACCGGGGCCGCAAAGTCCAGTATCTATCGGGGAACTTACAACAGCCGGGGCCACCTGCGACCGCTCAGTGGCAGCATAAGCTCGAGACCCGGCCACAATCGCTAGTTGCCGGCCGCGATGGCGGTTCGCCCGTCGTAGCGCTCATAGCGCCAGGGCGGGCTTTTGAACGACTCGTCGATGAGAGCAAACAGGTCAGGGTCGTACTCCTTCAGTTCCTCGCGCGTGTCGATGTCGTTATGAACGCCTCGCCGCGGCGAGGCGTTGCAGTCGAAGTACGACTGGACTCCTTCGGCCCAATACTCTTCCGGGTTGGTCGCGGCATACGTGTCTTTCCACAACCCCTTGTCCATGGCGTCCTCGTACAGCTCCTTCAATCGCGAATTGAATTCGGCGTCGAGTCGGCGCAAGCCGTAATTGTGGATCGTGTGCGAGAACTCGTGAATGAGAATGTTCTCGTTGGAGTAGCGGTCGCCAGGCAGGTTTAGCAGGTTCTCTTCGCCGCAGGAGCAAATCCGGCCGCCCAGGCCGCGGGCCCGGCGATCCCAATACTCGGAATCCATGTGGGCCTGTTCCGGCACGTCGGTGGTCATTTCGGTCGGCGCCATGACGACAAACCGCACGCGCCGCTTGATCAGCTCCTGTCTGAGATCTTCGCGATTGATGAGCATCTGATCAATCAAATAGGCCGCCTCCAACAGCCCGGCATCGGAGACTTGACTGGAGCCGAGAATCGAAAGCCCACCGGCGTCGACATGCTTCTGGTAAAACGGATCGAGCTCGAACTTCTCGCGGATCGCCGTCGGCACGGGCTCGACCCTGCGCGCGCCGGTATTGGCCGACGTCGGTTCCGCGTCTGCCGCTTCTGCCGGCACTTCGAAAACCAGAAGCGAAACGGCTTGGCGCGGCAGCGAGATTTTTACACTCGCCGTGCCTCCATCAGCTTGAACATTTTCAGTTTCAAGTTCGGCCAGCTGGCCGGCCTTTTCGAGCTCGGCATACTGTTCCGCCGTTGGTTCCTGGGGAGATCCCATCTTCTTCCACACAGTGAACGAGTTGCTGTGCTCCTCGTCGATGCGAAAGTGCCGCATGCGCAGCGTGCCGGCCGAATCCGGCAGGCCGCGAACCGTCAGCTCAACATTGGCCGCCGGTCCCGGCACATCGTCATCGTGGTAGTGCCACACCATCACGGCGAACGTGCTTTCATCCCGGCTGGCCAGCGCGGCAACATCCGGCCTTTCGCGCACGCCGCGCCGCATGATCCGCTCGAGCGGCACCGCATGATCGCTTTCGACGCCGATTCGCTCGCCGTGCATGCGGCTGAACATTCGAAACACGTTGAGCACCGGCTTGTCGATGCCGTTGGTGGCCAGCGTGCGGTATCCGGCGAAATATGGCTGATCTTCAAATTCGAAGGCCCACGTGAGCGCGCCTTCGAGGTTCACGCCGTGCCGCCTGGCCAGATCATGCTTGCGGGCGAAACTGGCGGCGGTATAGCTCGCGTACAGTATCCCGTTGCGATAGTTGTTTTGCGGATAGAGCTGTGCGCCGCAGGCGGCGCAGCCATCCGGGTCGGATTCTCCAATGACGATCGGCGTGTTCTTGAGTTCGGGGAACGATGCGACGATCTCCATCGAGTTGTTGATGGCCCGCAGTTGTTGGGCGATGCCCATGCGGACGTGCCCATCGACGACGCTCGGTCCGCCTTTGGCATGGAAGGCGATAAAGTCGAGCGGCGTGCCTTTTTCGCCCGTTGCGTAGTTAATCCCGTGCACGCAGTGCTCGAGAAAGGTGCGAATGAAGCGGCCGTCGTAAGCGGCATCCGGGCCGCCGACCTTCGCATCGGGCAATGCGCGACGCACGCCGGCAATGGCATGGTCATGCAGCC
>DATFGJ010000456.1:0-6566 GCA_035249585.1 Lacipirellulaceae bacterium | reverse complement strand
CAGGGCTGCATTTTACGAATGAATTACTAAAGACTCTTGAAGCCCGCGGTGTGGCCTTGTCACGCGTGACGCTACACGTCGGTCTGGGCACATTTCGACCAATTGAGACCGAGTCGCTCGACGAGCACCGGATGCACATTGAATGGGGAGAAGTGTCGTCGGCTGCCGCGAGTGAGCTAAATGGGACGCGAGGGGCCGGTGGCCGGATAATTGCCGTCGGGACGACGGTAACTCGCCTTCTGGAAACGGCCGTGCGAGGAGGAAAAGCAGAGGGGGAGCAAATACGCCAACCTGAACTCTCCCGCTCTCCCCCTCTCCCATTCTCCCCGTCTCTTATTTTGCCGTGGCAAGGGTGGACCGATCTATTCATCCGTCCGCCGTTTGAATTCCGCGCGATCGACGCGCTGATGACCAATTTTCATTTTCCGCGCACGACACTACTGGTACTCGTGCAGACATTTGGCGGCCAGGAACTCATTGCTGAGGCGTACCGGCAGGCGATTCGAGAAGAGTACCGGTTCTACAGCTACGGCGACGCGATGCTCATTGTGTGACTAGACGAGTAGCTTGCAGTTTTGTTACCTACTTACCTACTCACTTACTCAGCATTCACTCTTAGGCGCAATAAAAACGGCTCTTCTCTGGGGACTGGGGCAGGTAGTCCCTGTTTGTGGAGAAGAGCCGCTATAGGATCGAGTGTATGTAACGCGCTTGGCTTGCGAGATAAGCCGGCGCGCGGATGAAAGCGCTGCCACGGCCTTGCTAGTTGGATCGTCCAGTCGCAGGACGGACTTTATTCAACTTGCTAAAGCAGTTGCACAAGTCAACCATGATCACCGTGCTGCCATTACGCACTCGGAATAACCGGCCAAGGAGGGCGTAGCTACGCAGCGAGCGCACGAAGCGGGGGCGCTTGGAAACAAGTAAAGGCAGATGGATTAATTGAACGCGTCGGATATCGCCGCAGCCGAAGTGTCGAAACTGTCGGCCGTGGCGTTTGCCATGGCGTTCACCGCGCCCAAGCAGGCGACAAGAATCAGCGCCAGCATGACCGCGTACTCAACGGCGGTTGGACCATCTTCTTCACGCAGCAGTTTTTTCAGGAGGTTCATCATGGTAGTTACAGCATAGTTTGCTGCCAGCGGGGTTTTACTTCACGTGCCGGAATGACGCGCCTCGCGTCAAGCGGGCAACTGCTCTCACGAAAAGATTAGCTTACGCTCCAGGAAAAGCAATTTGTGGTCGTTAGAGGCCAACAAAGGCATGTCTGCCTGTATCGATTAAGACGGATACAACAAAAAAGCCGGCGATTGACTCGCCGGCTCTTTGAGAACGATAAAGCCGTGGGCTACGCCTGGAACGAGCTGCCGCAGCCGCAGGACTTCACCGCGTTGGGGTTGTCGAACTTGAAGCCGCGGGCCTCCAGGCCGTCGTAGAAGTCGATTGTGGTGCCGTCGAGATACAAAGCGCTCTTCTTGTCGATTACCACCGGCACGCCATGGTACTCGTACTTCGAGTCGGCCTTAGCATCGAAATTCTTGTCAAAACCCAGCGCATACGAAAAACCGCTGCAGCCGCCGCCCGTGACGCCAACGCGCAAAACGGTATCGGCTTCAATCTTCTGGTCTGCCATGATCCGCTTGACTTCGTTGGCAGCCTTTTCTGTGAGGACGATGGCCATGTTCCGATGCTCCGAGTTAAGTGATTTTTTACAGGTATAGCGACAGAGTCGAGTGAGCGCTTCGATGTGTAATTTTAGCCCACACCGGAATTATAGTCATCGGCAGCCCGGCGGGAAGTTTGGACGAATTTAACACGTTTAGGGCTCGGTTTTCGCCAGGGGTGCAACCGCCAGTTTGCGCAAGTCGCGCACGGCCCGAATAACTGTATTGGACGCCGCATCGACTTCGTCATCCGTGTTGAAACGCCCCAGCCCGAATCGCAAGCTGCTGCGGGCCGCATCTTCGTCGAGGCCAAGAGCCAGAAGCACGTGGCTGGGACCGGGGTCCGTCGACGTGCAGGCAGCGCCGCTGCTAACGGCCAGGTTGCCCATCGCCAGAAGTAGCGCTTCGCCGTCGACGTTGCCAAAGGACAGGTTGAGGTTGCCTGGGAGGCGAAGCGGCATGCCGGCGGCGCCCTGTGAATCGAGCGCGGGGCCGCAGAGTTGAATGTCGCCGAGCTCATCGAAAAGTTTTTGCGCAAGGCGATCGCGTAAAGTCGTCAGTCGCTCTGATTCTATTGACATGTCTTCAAGACATAGCCGCAGTGCTTCGGCGAATCCGACGATGCCGGGCACGTTGAGCGTGCCGCTGCGACGCCCCTCTTGCTGTCCGCCGCCAACGATTTGCGGCTCCAGGCGCACAATGGGGTCGCGCCGCCGGACGTACAGCGCGCCAATGCCTTTGGGCCCATAAATCTTGTGCGCTGTGAAGCTCATCAAATCGACGCCGAGCGCATGGACGTCGACTGGTATCTTTCCGACGGCTTGCGTGGCGTCGCAGTGCAACAGTACGCCGCGCTCGTGGCAGATGGACGCGATCTCGGTGAGCGGCTGGATGACGCCGATCTCGTTGTTGCCGAGCATGACCAACACGAGCACCGTATCGTCGCGAAGTGCGCCAGCGATTTTTTGCGGATCGAGCCGGCCGGCGTGCGGGCTGCCATGCGGCTCGACATCGAGCAGCGTTACTTCATAACCGCGGCGCGCCAACCGGGCGAGCGGATCGAGCACCGCTTTGTGCTCGGTCGCGACGCTCAACAGGTGATTGCCGCGGCGGCGGTCGCGCTCGGCCACGCCGCGGATGGCGAGGTTGTTGCTTTCGGTGGCCCCGCTGGTGAAAACGATTTCCTTGGCATCCGCGCCGATGCCGGCGGCGATCGATCGCCGGGCCGCGTCGACGGCATCGCGGGCCTCATGGCCGAATGAGTGGACGCTGTGAGGGTTGCCGAATTGCTCGACGAAGTAGGGCAGCATCGCGGCCACAACGCGTGGGTCGACGCGCGTCGTGGCGTGATTGTCCATGTAAATTGGAGGATGAGCGACTGCAGGCATTGGTAGATAAACCGCTCGGCAGAGCTCGCGGCCGAAGCCGCAAGCGATTGGTGCGCCTCAGAATCATTTTACGACGAGCGGCGACAAAAATCCGCTTGCGGTTTAGCCGAACAGCGCCCGCACGACGATTTGCGACCAGCTTTCGAATGCTTCGAGCCGCGGGAGAATGTCGTCGATCGGGCGAAATCCGGCCTCGAGAATATCCGCCTCGCGGGGCAGCACGTCCGGCCGCTCGACATCGCACAAATGCACCACGCCCAGATGAACCTGCCCCACGGGGGTTTCATCGTCGTTGATCAGGCCGACGATTTTTTCCAAGTAGGGGGTGTTGATGACGACTTCTTCATCGAGCTCACGGCGCATGCCCTCTCGATACACATCGTGAAAGCAGCCGGCGGCCGCGTCGAGCGATGAAATATGGCCACCGACGCCGACGCTGCGCTTGGCATGCAGGCGGCGCTCGCCTTGGCCGCCACCGCGCAGGTAATCAAACAGATGCACGACGCCACTTCCGTCGACCCAGCGGAACAGAGCGTAGGGAATGAGCTGCTTGAAGCTGGGATCGTCTTCCATCTCGCCGCGAGCCCGATAATCTAAGTGCTCCGCTTCCAAAAGCTGCGGCAGATAGCGCCCGACGTCGGCCGAAAAGCCTTGAAAGTAGCCGAGCCGATGAAACAGCGGCGTTGGAACGACAAGGATTTTTTCTTCGGCGACGGTGGACATGCGGGCATTCTACGGATTTTCGCCGCGAATGCTAGCGGCCGCGTCCGTCGAAGTCGATCAACGCTGCGCTGTGGCGCCCTCCGATCCTAAACCTCGATCGAGGATCTGCAGTCTTAGTTCATCGGAGTTTGCGCGCAGCTCGGGTGCGTACATCGCCGAGGCCTTGGTGGGCAGGGCGCCGAAGCGGCCGGGCGTTTCAGCCCGCATGCGGTAGCTGACGCTGTGCCGGCCGCGGGCCAGACGATCGACAAACAGCGCCACGCGGTTGTCGCGCAGCTCCATGTATGCGCCCAGCTCGTTGCCGTTGTAGCCGCTTTGCAAGGCCACCGGTTCGCATCCGGCGGCCTTCATGTCCTCAAGCAGGATGTACTCATAGTCGTTCTTCGATTCAATCACGAGCTCGATCTCCAAAAGGTCGCCGCTGGTGACGCTGCCGAGGTTCTCGATCTCGGTGCGGTCGTATTTTTCGACTTGCTGGTCGACAACCTGCCCTCGGCCGCCGGCGACTTCGATCGATTTATCGACTGGCGTGAGCTTGTAGTAGCGCCGGTCGACCTTGAGCTCCAGGCCGGCGCGGCCGATTTCGTCTTCCAGAGTGAAGTTGGTGAGGTATCCGTTCCAATAGAGCGGACCCGTGCCGGTTTTGCGCAGCTCGATGGTGTGCGGACCAGGCTCGAGTGCCTCGCCGGTGAGAACGTAGGAGTTGTCGAAGCTGAACAGGTTTTCGCCGTTGATCTTCACTTCTTTCCGCTTTTGCCCGTCGACCCACACTTCGACTGCCATATCGGGCTGGTCTTCGCCGCTGGCTTTCAAATAGTCGGCCAAAGCCTCGATCACGATTGCCGTGTCGCGCGTGCTGTTCCAATAGGTGGCATGCTTGCGATTGTTTATGAGATATTTCACGAGGCGCGGGGCGAGGTCGCTCTCTGGCTCGGCTGCCGCGAGCAGCTTGAGATAATACGCATGGGCCTCGAATTCGCTGCCGTACCAGTACCACCAGATGCTTTCAGGAATGTTGAGGTAGGCAGTTTGATTTTCGTTGTCCTCCACAACGTACTGGCTGATGTTGCGCAGGATCATCGAGAGTTTATCGGCTTCGTCTTGTTTGTGCAGCGCCAGGCCGTAGGTCGCCAGGCCGTAAACTGCGAGCTTGGTGCGATCGTTGTAGAGGTGGTCGCGCATCGCGTCGCTCGTGACATTGGCGTCGACGAGGACCATGTAGACGAGCGCATCGAGGTTATCGGCGTCGGGCTTGGCGGGTTTGTTCTTATCGACGATGTTGCCCTCATCGTCGACATTCGCCAGGCGGCGCAGCTGCTCTTGTTGGTAGCTTTTCAGCCATTCGGTGCCGCGCTCCAACACGTCGGGCGAAAGTGTGACATCGTTCTCGCGCGCAATCGTCAGGCCGTGCACCACAATCGCCGTCATGTGGGCGCTGGAGCGCTCGCCCCAGCCGCTGAACCAGCCCCAGCCGCCGTCGGAGAGCTGCATCTCGGTGAGGCGGTTGACGCCAGACTTCACTATCTTTGTAAGCTCGGCTTCGTCGAAGACCGGATTGCTGTCGCTGCGCTGCCATCCCTTGGCTCGAGCTTCGGCATCGCCGACCTCCTGGGCATTCAGATTCGTCCGCTTGTCGCGAATCGCCTTGAGATCGAGCCGCATTCGAAGCAGCGTCTGTTGCGTGATAACGGCCGGCAAAAAGCGGTTGAGCGTTTGCTCCGTGCAGCCGTAGGGGTAATCGATGAGGTAGGGCAGGGCGTCGACCATTGCGCCGGCCAGCGTCGGCGAATAACGGATTTCAAGTCGCGTCTGATCGGCACGCCGCTCCCGCGGCACGGTGATTTCGAACGCGCCGAGCTGCTGTTCCGGGCGCAGGACGCCGCTGAAGCTGTCGGTCTTAAGCATGCCGTGCACATAGACCGGGAATTTCATTTCAACAGCGTCGGATTCCTCGTCGGTCAGGGCGAGCATGCGAATCGCGGCGTCGCCTTCACGCGCCACCTTGACGCGCCAGTCAACGCGCTGCTCGCCGCCGGCAGGAATCTCCACGAGTTCTTCTGCGGCCGTTGGAAGCTCAAGCGTGTCCCCGCTGAGCTCCAGCCGTACTTTCACTTGCTTGGCCGTCGCGAGATAGTTGTGCACATTGGCGCTGAGCACGACTTCGTCGCGTTCGACGAAGAACCGCGGTGCCTGCATGCGCACGATGAGATTCTTGCGCGTGACGACTTCGGCCGACGCCTGGCCGACGCGCGTGCCGTGGCCCATGCTCCAGGCCTGGATTTTCCAGGCCGTGAGGTTCTGCGGCATATCGAGCTCGACTTCCGCCAGGCCGTTCTTGTCGGTTTCAAGCGAGTGGACCCAGAGGGCGGTGTCGGCGAACTCGCTGCGCACGGTCGGCTCGATAACGGGGGCATTAGTCTTTGCGTAAGTTTCGCTGTCGTACGACCAGGCTAGTGAATCCAAGTCGGCGAACGCTCCTTCGGCAAGCGCGGCCGTTGGAGCCGGCGGAGCGGCATCGAGCGCAGCGCCGAACAAGTACCGCTCGCCTCGTCTGAGGGCGCGGCGACCCAACCCGCCACCGGCGGCCGTGCGACTTCGCGCTTCCAATTCATCCGCAACTGTGTCGCCGAACGCGCCGAGGCTTTCCAATCGACCTTCGTTCGGCGGCACAAGGTTGGCAAACCAGCGGTCGAGATTAGTTTCCAGGTGGGGCCGATGCTGCCTGCGCCATTTCCAAAAGAATTCCTTAATGTCGGCGACGTTGGCGCCGCCGGAAATGTACTCAAGGCTC
>DATFGJ010000455.1:0-5909 GCA_035249585.1 Lacipirellulaceae bacterium | reverse complement strand
GGTGTGGGTATTGCGCACCTGTAGCAATTCGGACACACGATGCAAAGGCGCGGGTCGGCGCGCACCAGTAGCGCAGGATGGCAGCGTCAGTTGAAGGCTTCTTAACCGTTTTTCAAAGAACGAGGCAGCCGACAATGCCGGCGTGGCAGCATTATAGTGTAGTGTACCCATGTTCACAAGACCTTTTTCGGCCACTTCGGAAAACGAATGAGTTATGCTTGCCAGCTTTTTGTGCTTTTATTTTGTCCGCGTTATTTTAACCGTCGGTGCAACTCTTGTGATTTCGATGCGAGCGGGCTCGGTGACAACGTGATTACTGACGCTTGACGCAAGACATTAGGATGTATGCTCCGTCTCGTGCCTCCAATACACGCCCTCGGTTACGCCCGCCTCCGGTCTCAAGTTGAGAGTCGCGCTTGAAGTAAAGATATCGGGAGGGGAAAAGGTGTTACTGCCCAATCTGTTTGCGATCAGCAACTCACCGCGATATTATGACGTGGGGCAACCGCGGGGAATAGCCATGCGAACTACGCTCACGCTCGCTGCCGTTCTGTTTGTCGCCGCACCGAGCGCAGCCCAGTCGATGCTACTGGCGGAAATCGGACTCATTAGCCCCGAAGAGGAAATAGCTACGGTGCCCGCTCACTTCAGTTTGGGCGCGGCTATTCACCCGCCCGGCCAACCACCGTTTGAGCCCACCAATGCTGCCTGGCACGTCCAGGACGTGATGGACCTCAATCAAACCTTCGTCGCCCCGCCTGATGTTGTGGCTGAATTTAACTTCATTATGACACACAGCCAGCTGGGCGCCGGAATCCACATGAGCAACGACGGCTATTGCGGGACGTTGCACCAGTGCTTGTTTGGACGTGGTTTCAGTCTGATCATCGGCGGACCGAATAACGACTGGGCTGGCGGGCCCTACAACATTGAAGGCTGGTATGGGCTGGCGCACGTACCGCCCAAGGCGCCGTTTTCGCTGGCCGGTTATGAGATAACCGCAATGGAGCGAACAATCGCGCCTACCTCGCAAATCGTGCGTTTTTACGGCCAGCCGATTCCCGAACCCGCAACGTTGCTCTTGGCCTGTATCGCCTTGTGCTGCTGTCTGCGTCCTCATCGGTAATCGAGCTGAGAAACGAAAACGGGGCATTCTACTTGTATTGGCGAGCGCGATTCATTGTAAGCGTCATTTAACTAGCATGTCGTTGCGTTCACTTTTTCGGGCGCCCTTTTTTGCTTCAGTCTCAGCCGTTAACCTTCCCGCTAGCCTCTCCGTACGAGAGAGGGGAATCCTGTGAATCGCCTACGTCTCCTCGAAGTCTGATTTGGCCTGACATGCACTGGCAGCGTCAAATGGGCGGGCGGTCAGGCCGTTTTGCCAGGAATTCTTGGCTAACCTGGCAGAGTTTGCCGATTATTCCGGTTATGCGGGTGGTACCGAGTGCGCTCATTGCTTGGATCCGGGGTTAAAACGAGTTGGGAACTCGCCGCGAGTCAACGATGCGAAGTCAAACCATCATCCGCCGCCACGGCCTATTAGGGCCGCGCCTCGGTGCGACGGCGGTGCTGGCGCCCTTGATTCTGTCGGCGATCGCCGCCACGGCGAATTCGCAGCTTCGGGCGCAGACAACCACCAAACCGGCGGCGAGCGCGGCGGCGGCAGGCTCTTCGGAAGCGAAGGTCGAATCGTATCCGCTCAACGCGGCTTCGCGGCCAGTGCTGGCACGATGGCAACAGCAGGTTGCCAATCGCAGCGATTTGCGCGTGGCGATTGACGAGCGCACCTCGCAAGCGCTGGTGATGGCGCCGCCGGCGATTCACGCGCAGATTCGGCAGCAGATTGCTCAAAGTCAAGCTCCGGCGGCAAACGTGCGGCCGCAAACGGCCGCCACTCGAACAAGTGCCCCGCAAGGTGCACCCGCAGGCACGTCGCAGTCGGGGTCAATTGTCGTTCAGCTCAAAAATATGGCCGTGGCGGATTTGCACGCGCGGCTTGAGAAAATGCTGGGCCGCGCGCTGCCGGCGACGGCTGATGCTTCCGGGCAGTGGAGCAGCTTTACGGTGGAAGCTTCGCCGGGCGTGGCGGTCACGATGAGCTTCAATGCCGGCACCAGACAGGTGCGAATCGACGGGCCTGCGACGCAAGCTGCCGCGTGGCGTTCGGTCGTCGAGGCGCTCGACGCGCCGCCA
The DNA here is from genome assembly GCA_035249585.1 of Lacipirellulaceae bacterium. Lineage (GTDB taxonomy): Bacteria > Planctomycetota > Planctomycetia > Pirellulales > Lacipirellulaceae > JABDGM01. Next base: position 3,716 of record DATFGJ010000455.1, on the reverse strand, counting down.
TCGGCCGATGGAAATGTCACGCAGCTAGTCACGACAAAGCCGACAACTCACGAGCGCGTGCGGCGAACGCTGCAAGTGTTGCAAGCGCGCGGCAGCAACGGCCGCGTCGCGGATAGTTCGCTGGTGGCGATGCTTCTGCAGCAGCAGGATGCCCAAGACCCGGCCGATGGCCAGCAGCCGCCGGCCAACGGTCAGCAGCCGGCCCAACCGGATGAAACCTTGGAAATAACGCCGGGCACCGAACAAACGGCGATCGACGCGGCGCGACTGGCCGAGGCGGCGGGCGCGATTCTCGGGCCGGTGGACGTGGAGTTTGTCGAAGGCCTGGACGTGATCGTCCTCCGCGGCAGCGAGCGCGACGTGCAACGCGTGATGGAGATCATTCGGCAGATCGAGGAGCTCAGCGCCGTCACCGTGCCGGCAATTCAGATTTACAATTTGCAGAACGTCGACAGCATGCAGATGGCCGTGCTGCTCAACCGCCTGTATGCACAGGTGCTCGGGCCGCGCATCGGTACAGTAAGCATTACGCCGCTCGGCAAACCGAATGCGCTGCTCTTGATCGGCCGCACGGAGAACGTGCAGATGGCGATCCAACTGATCCAGCAACTGGACCAGCCGGCGACGCCGACGTCGCAGTTTCAGGTGTTCCCGCTGCAGCACGCCACGGCAACCGAGGCGAAAACCCTCATCGACGCCTTCCTGCGACAGGATGAAGAAGGCGAGCCGCAGCAGGACGAGGAGACGGAAGAGCCGCTCACGGAAATCGACACTTTACCGCCGCTGGCCACGCGGGCCCTCGTGGTGGCCGACATTCGCACGAACTTCTTGATCGTGCGGGCCGGGCCGCGCGACATGGCGGAGATTGCGGCCTTGATCCAAAGCATCGATCGCCCGGGCCAGACGGCCCAACTGAAGGTGTTCGAGATTCGCAATGGCGACGCGAACACGCTGGTGACGATGCTGCGGACGCTATTCGGGACGCCGGAAGACGCGGCGGCCGCGGCAGCCGGCGGCTTGACGCAGGGCGGCGTCGTGCGGATGCAGTTCGCGGTCGACCCGCGCACCAACAGCATCATCGCGGCCGGCAGCGCCGACGACATGATCGTCGTCGAATCGATCTTGCTGCGGCTCGATCAGGGCGATGTTCGCGAGCGCGTCACCACGGTCTACCGGCTCAAAAATGCGTTTGCCGTCGAAATCGCCAACGCGCTCAATTTGTGGCTTCAAACCGAACGGGAGGCCGAGGCCGAAGCCGCAGTCACGGTCAGCCCGTTCGAGCAGATCGAGCGAGAAGTGATCATCGTTCCCGAGCCGGGCAGCAACAGCCTCCTGGTGAGCGCGACGCCGCGCTACTACCGGGATATCCAGGCCATCATTGAGCAGCTCGACGAGCGGCCGCCGATGGTGATCATCCAGGTGCTGATCGCCGAAGTGCGGCTCAACGACACCGATGAATTCGGCGTCGAGCTTGGCTTGCAGGACTCGCTGCTATTCGACCGCTCGCTCATTGATCCGACGACCTTTACGACACTCACGGACACAACACAAACCAGCACCCCCGCGGGCATTGTCACCTCGACCACGCAGCGAATCGTCAATGCTCAGGGCCTGCCGGGTTTCAACTTCAACAACCAGCCACTGGGCAACAACCTCAGCACTGCGGCCCTTGCCACGGCTAGCCAGGTGGCCACGCAGGGCCTCTCAAGCTTTTCGGTGAACCGCATCAATAATGATCTGGGCTTTGGCGGGTTTGTGTTCTCGGCGTCCAGCAACAGCGTGAATCTCTTGCTGCGGGCGCTGCAGGAGAATCGGCGGCTGGAGATTCTCAGCCGGCCGCAGCTCATGGCGCTGGATGGGCAGCCGGGCCAGATCCAAGTGGGCCAGAACGTGCCGCGTATCCTGGCAACGGCCGTCGATCCGCTGGCAGGCACGGTGAACTCGATTACCTACGAGCCGGTGGGCTTGATTTTGAACGTGTTGCCGCGGATCAGCCCCGATGGGCTGGTGGTGATGCAGATCACGGCGCAGAAGTCGGAAGTCGGGCCGGAAGCGGAAGGCATTCCGATTTCGATTTCGCCGCAGGGCCAGGTATTGCGTGCGCCGCGGATTGAAATCACGCAGGCGCTGACCACGGTGAGCGCGCTGAGCGGCCAGACGGTGGTGCTAGGCGGGTTGCTGCAGACGCGGAAGTTCGACGTCCATCGCCGCGTGCCGCTGATTTCCGACATTCCGCTCCTGGGCGACTTGTTCCGCTACGACAGCGTCGCGGAAGAGCGGCGGGAGCTCTTGATTATCCTCACGCCGCGGATCGTATACGGCAAGCTCGACTCCGACCTGGTGAAGCAGATCGAGTCGTCGCGCATGAGCTGGATCCTGGCGGACGTGGTCAACCTGCACGGTGAAGTGGGACTGCGAAGCCGCTGCGATGAGTGGAGCGACGCGGATATCGAAGCCGTGTTCCCCAGCTTCATTCCGGAAGAGGGCGTGCTGCCGCTGTCGAAGCAGCAGGTCGAGCCGTACGAGGGACAGATTCTGGAAGGGCCGATTTTGGAAGGACCGGCGTGCGAGCCATTTGATGCCAGTACGCAAGCGGAGCCGCCAGCGAATTGGACTCCAGTGGCCGAGCCGCTGCCGACGGCTGTACCGCCCCAAGAGGAAGTGGCGCCGCTGCCGATTCCGCCACAGCCGCCGAGGACGGTGCTGCCGCCGCAAGGTGCGATGCTGCCGCCCGGGCATGGATTACTTGACGATAGCGCAGGCGAGACGCTCGACCAACACACCTACGAAAACACAGTGCCGCCTGACGCGATCCGATCTGCTTCGATGGCTCCGTTGCTCCTGCCCGAAACAGATGAGTAATGACGGTGCAACTGTATTGAACAGGAGGAAGCAGAGGGAACAGAGTTTGTTAAACACGAAGAGCACGAAGAACACAAAGTTTCACAATAGCTTCGTTCTCACTGGTACGAATTCAAATCAAACATGCAGCAGGCCGATTTTTGTGTTTGTCAATTCAATTCACACGCGATTTGCATGAACTCTGCTTCCTCTGTTACCTCCTGTTAAGAAAATGATTTGGCGTCGAACCAGCTTGTTGTCGAGTATCGCGGCGCTCGCGCTATTCGCGATTTTCGCGGGTGGCTGCAGCGTGCCGAAGAAGGCGTCGGATCTCAAGCCGTCGAAGTTGTTTTCGCTTGAGGACGAGGATGAGCCGGAGGAAGGCATTCCGGTCCGGATGGAGGGCACCTGGACCGATACGGTGCTCAATCAACCGGGCAAGAAACCGCAGCGTGGGTTTGGCGGCCGGCTGATTTTCTACGGCCGCGACGACCACAAGCCGATCCTGGTGGACGGTCAGCTCGTGGTCTACGCGTTCGATGAAGCTGGGCGCGAGCCGACAGACAACAAGCCGACGCGGCGGTACATTTTTCCTGCCGATCAGCTGCCGCTCCGCATGAGCAAGTCGGAGATCGGCGCATCGTACAGCTTCTGGCTTCCTTGGGACGAGGCCGGCGGACCGCAGACCGAGGTAAGCCTCATCTGCCGGTTTGAGCCAAAGGGGGGCGCAGTCGTCGTAAGCGAGCAAACGAAGCATCTGCTGCCGGGCAGCCTTCCGGCGAACGGCGAGGTGGCGCGGCGCGGCGCGCCGAAGCTGCCGGAGGGCGTGCCGTCGCGGCCGGCTCAGCCGACGCTGGAGAGCGTGCAGCAAAACC
>DATFGJ010000454.1:0-2917 GCA_035249585.1 Lacipirellulaceae bacterium | reverse complement strand
CCTGACGCTCGTGAAGCGCATCGTCGAATTGCATGGCGGCACGGTCGAGGCCAGCAGTCCGGGCCCGTCGAAAGGAAGTGAGTTCATCGCTCGATTGCCGGCTTCTTCCGAGAAGCACTCGCCATCCAAGCCCGGCATGTATACCCCGTCGTCGTCGCCGAAACAGGCGGGCCTCCGGATCCTCGTGGTCGACGATAATGTGGATGCGGCCATCAGTGTGGTGAAGCTTCTGAAGCTCTGGGGACACGTCGTGCAGACCGCGTTCAGCGGTCCCGAAGCGCTGGAGATGGCGCGCAAGTTCCGCCCGCAAATCGTGCTCCTGGATATCGGCATGCCTGGCATGAGCGGCTACGAGGTGGCTAAACAACTGCGGGCAGAACCAGAGTTTCAGAGCCTCGTGATAACTGCTCTCACTGGATATGGGCAAGCTGAAGATCGCCGGCGCTCACAGGAGGCCGGATTCAATCATCATCTCACCAAGCCGCCTGACCCGTTTGCATTGGCCGCATTGCTCAAATCGCCGGGTTCTTTTGGCGAAGCGTTCGGTTCTAATTGAGTCCGATGATCGTCGAAATGTGGATGCCGACGTTGGTGTGTGTGGCGATCGCAGATCTTGTTGTCGTCGTAGTTTGCATGGCGGTGGTTACGGATCGGCAGCTCATAGGGGATGCCGATCGCTGGCGATTTAGTTTGAAGACGTTGCTTGTCGCGATGACCATGGCGGCGATCAACACAGCGGTCGTTGCAGCGTTCTTCTTTGAGCGCATGCATTTGGGAAGTGCGAATATGTGAGTCTCCATGGCATACCGCCGACACACAGCAAGCAACTTATGGCGGTCGCCAAAATGAGCAGCAACGAGGACGGCTCCGGCACACCTGCTTCGATTAAAGAGCTGCTGCCGGAGGTTTCACCAAAGTGTGCGCGCCATACGTCGTAGTCGTTTGGCGTATACACGGGTCCCAGGCCCTTGCGCCAAACGACGTAGTCGGCCGCGTCGATTGCGCCATCGCCGTCAAAATCGCCGGCACGCCCCTGGAGCGCGAGCAGCGCCACGTCCCACGGGTTCTGCAAAGTCACGGGGCCAATCGCCTCAAGCGCAGTCGCGCCAGCCAAATCGCCTCGGTAGACCTGCCCGCCATCGGCGTCCGCAACAAACAGAAATCCAGAAGTGGGGTCGAGGGCCAGGCCGTGCGGCAGAGCGAGTCCTGAGGGTCCGTACAAAGTTTCGCGCAGCGTGCCATCGAGATTCTGTCGCTGCACTAGTCGCGTGTCGCGATCCGTCCAATAAATCATGTCATCCAGAATCTCAATGTCGCGCACTCGGTCCAGTCCTGACACAAAAGTTTCGGCCAAGCTGCCATCTAAGTTCGCGCGGTGAATTATGCCGGAATCGAAATCGCTCCAGTACAATTTGTTGCGAGCCGGATCGAGCTCCAGGAAATAGGGAGCAGCATTGTTTCCAGGCGCTGGCACGCTCACAATCGTTTCGGCGCCGGAACCGTCCAAATTGGATCGACGGATGACATCCAAATCGCGGTCGGCCCAGTAGAGCTTACCGGCCGCCGCGTCGATTTCGATGTCAGCGGGAAAGACCAAGCCTGTGGTTATGATGTCCTGAGGTCCCGCGCCATCGAGTCCCGCGCGCCGGATGCGATTTGTTCCATTTTCGGCCCAATATAAGAATCCAGCGTCTTCATCGATCGCAATCCCGCGCGGCTCTGCGCCGGCGGCCAGGGGTAATATGACGGATGCCGCGCTGCCGTCTTCATTCGCTCGCCAGAGTGTCGAGGCGTCTGAGTCGGACCAATAAACGTGAGCCGCGCCGAAGGACGGTGCCTGCGCGTAACCGAACAAAACTAAGGCGGCCGAGAGGAAAGGTACGAGAGTGCTGCGATACATTTCTTTTTCGAGAACCAGCATGGCTTGTCGCCTTCGTTTGAGCCGATAACCGAGCGCGAGCGACTATTATCGCCGCCCGTTGATTATAAATGGGGGTTGGCCGGGTGGCACGGCTCTGAGGCCCGGCGAAGGGCGTGATTTTTGCCACGCCCTTCGCGGCGTGGCATGCAGTGGGTGCAGCGTGCATGGCCTTTACGCTACGACGCCCGCGCGCATAGTAGTCTATTATGCCAAGAATCCAGCAGCGGTCGCAGTGGGCCGCATTGAATCGACGAATTGAAGCGTGCCAGGCTTGTGAGCGACTGGTGGACTGGTGCCAGCGCGTGGCGCGGGAGAAGCGGGCCGCTTATCGCGAGTGGGAGTATTGGGGCCGGCCGGTTGCAAATTTTGGCGATCCGGCGGCGCGCATGCTCATCGTTGGGTTGGCGCCGGGCGCGCATGGGGCAAATCGCACGGGGCGGATGTTTACTGGTGATTCGTCGGGTCAGTGGTTGTATCGCGCGCTGCATCGGGCCGGGTTTGCGAACCAGCCGGACTCGGAGAGCCGTGAGGATGGTCTGCGGCTGGTGGATTGCGCAATCACGGCGGCCGTCCATTGTGCGCCGCCGGACAATATGCCCAGCGGTGAGGAGCGCGAGCGGTGCCGAATGTGGCTTGATGAGACATTCGATCTGTTGCCGGTGAAGGTGATCGTTGCGCTCGGTGGGCTCGCCTGGCAGGAATCAGTGCGGCAAGTTCGGCGGCGCGGGTGGTATTCCGACCGCGCGCCGAAGTTTGCGCATGGGGCGAAGGTCACGCTGGCCGACGGACGCTGGCTCTTGGGGAGTTATCACCCCAGCCGACAGAACACGAACACCCGGCGGCTCACTGAGCCGATGTTGGATGCGGTGTTCGGGGAGGCGAGAGCGCTGCTGAAGCAGCGTGAGCAGGTGGGCAGGTGAGTAGGTAAATAAACGGCCGGCCGCGCGAATGGTGCGCGGCCGGCCGGCGTTTCAACGACGCGATGTGCCTTGCGGC
>DATFGJ010000453.1:0-4029 GCA_035249585.1 Lacipirellulaceae bacterium | reverse complement strand
AAACATGATCGCTTCCTTGCCGTCTGGGGGGATTTGCCGGGGGCGCGGCGCTCCGTTGCAGGCCGACGCGCACGAACCGGCAGTGTTAGTCTGTGCTACCGCCCGAACGGATATCGGCTTTACCGATTAGGCGGATTTACCCGAAATCGAAAAATGTTCCGATCAAATAAGATGGGCAAGCCCATAGCCACGCGGATTCATCGCTAGCTTCAACGAAGGGTGTCTGGGGCAACGCCCCAGAAATCTTCTGTTGAGCTGCGGCGTTGCTCCAGGCACCAAGCCGCATGCTTTTAGCTGCACGCCTTGGAATTGCTCACAACCTCAAACCCCAGATCGCGGATCATCTGGTAATCGGCTTCGGGGGCCTGCCCTTTCGTGGTGAGATAGTCGCCGACGAAGATTGAGTTCGCGGCGTACAGGCCCAGTGCTTGCAAGCTGCCAAGATGCAGCTCGCGTCCGCCGGCGATGCGCAGCTCGCTCTTGGGGTTCGCAAGCCGCACCATTGCCAGCACTTTCAGACAGTAGCGCGGATTGAGATCCCAGCAGCTGGCGAGCGGCGTGCCTTCGATTGGGTTCAGAAAATTGATGGGGATCGATTCCACGTCCATGTCGCGCAGGGCGAAGGCCATGTCGACGACGTCTCGCGGCCGCTCGCCCATGCCGACGATGCCGCCGGAGCAGAGTTCGATTCCCGCGTCGCGCACGGCGTGAAGCGTGGCCAGGCGATCGGCAAAAGTGTGTGTCGTGCAAATCTCGCCGTAGTACGACTCGCTTGTGTTGAGGTTGTGATTCACGCGATCGACGCCACACGCCTTGAGCGCGAGTGCCTGCTCAGGCGTGAGCAGTCCGAGGCAGGCGCAGATTTTTAGGTTGTAGCGCTGCTTGATCTCCGGGACGATCGTGGTCATAGCGCGCATTTCGCGCTCGTTCGGGCTGCGCGCAGAAATTACGATGCAATACGTGCGGGCATTGCGCTCGGCGGCCAGGCGCGCTCCATCGAGCAGTTTTTCTCGGCTCAAGAGGTTGTAGCGCGGAATCTCCGCTGCGGAGACTTTTGATTGGGAACAATAGGCACAGTCCTCGGGGCACAGGCCGCTCTTGGCATTCATGAGGAAGTACAACTGCACCTGGTTGCCAAACCAGCGGCGGCGGACGCGGTAGGTGGCAGCGAGAAGATCGAGCAGCTCATCATCCTGGCAATTCAAAACTTCAAGCGCTTCGTCGGCCGACAGCATTTCGCCCGCAAGTACGCGGTCCGCAACGTGCTGCCAATCGGTTCGCTGCGCAACACACGCTTGGTCCATATACGTCGCAGAATCCTTCGCGGCTGTGTTCACGATTGTTCCCATGCATGTTCCGAAGTGGCTAGCTGACGCCCACGTAATATCGCCGTCAAGGTCGAAAAGGCCAAGAGGCAATCGCTTGCAAATGGCGCTACTGGCCTCTACGTGCACGAAAATCAGCTTGGCACGAGCCGGTTTAGCAGTCAGAATTGATGCAGATGTCACGCTTTCACTTAGTCCGAGTCGGCGCAATGGGCCAGGTGGGCCGGTTCGCGGCGGTCGATGCGGTCCGCTACCCGCGGCACTGCCGGGTGATTGTGCGCACGCGCCGCGGCCTGGAGATTGGCGACGTGCTGGCCGAGCCCGAGAGCCAGGATAATGGCCGCGCGCCGGCCGACGGCGAGATTCTTCGCGGCATGACCGTGCAGGACGAGCTGCTACAGGCCCGCCTGGAGAAGAATCGGCAAGAGGCCTACGACGCGTGCGCTCAACTCTTGGCGGATAGCGGCGTTCCGGCGGTGCTTGTGGACGTGGAGCACTTGTTCGATGGCCAGGGGCTGTTCTTTTACTTTCTTGGCGAGGTGCCCCCAGCCGTCGAAATGCATACGCAGAGGCTGGCCGAGACCTATGAAACGAAAGTCCAATTCCGTAAATTCACCGAGACTCTTATCGAAGGCTGCGGGCCCGGCTGCGGCACCGATGAAGTGAAAGGCCGCGGCGGTTGCGATGCGTGCACCTCCTGCGCGGTGGCCAGCGCGTGCGGCTCACGGCGCTGACGTCTCTTGGACGGGGATACTGAAGAGTCTCTCGCAAAGGCGCCAAGGCGCAAGGATCAATGAATAACAATTATGAAACTGTCAACGGAGCCGGATCTATGATCAAACAAGTATCAGCTGCAACTTTTTCCTTTGCGCCTTGGCGCCTTTGCGTGAGATATTCCTTAGCCGTTGCGATTGGGTTCACGGCCGCGATTGTCGGCGCGGATGCCAGCGCGGCGGACAACGTGCTCACGGAAGAGGAGAAGGCAGAGGGATGGCAGCTATTGTTTAACGGCCGCGATTTGGAGGGGTGGAAGAACAACGACGACAAACCCGTGAAGGCCAAATTGGAAGACGGAACGGTGAATCCCTACGGTAGCGGCGGCTACCTGCTCGTGTACGAGAAGCCGTATGGCGATTTCATTTTGAAGTGCGACGTGAAGATGTCGCAGCCCGAGTGCAACTCGGGAATTTTTGTGCGCACGGGCGACCTCAGCGACCCGGTTTATTCGGGGATCGAGGTGCAGATCAGCAGCGACACGAAGCCGGGCCGCAATGGCTTCGGATCGATTTATGATCTAGTCGCGCCGTCGAAGGACGCCACCAATGGCCCCGGCAAATGGGACACCGTCGAAGTCCGCGGCGAAGGGCCGATGGTGACCGTGAACGTCAACGGCGAGAAGGTGGCCTCGATCAACTGCGACGAGTGGGACCAGCCGGGCCGCCGCCCCGACGGCTCGCAGCACAAATTCCGCAAAGCGATCAAGGATTTCCCGCGCGAAGGCTACATCGGCTTGCAGGACCACGGCCACGACGTGTGGTACAAGAACATCAAGCTCAAGGAGCTGTAGGTGCCGCGAGCGGCTCGACTGAACTCGCCGAAGTCCGAGCGGCACTTCATTACCGCGAGTCGCTTAGCGACGCCAGAAACTCGCTCATCTCGCCCGCGGCGTGCACGTCGTTTTGAGCGCGCGCTGTTTCAATGCCGTTCGATAAGATTGCGCGGGCTTCGTCGAACTGGCCGAGCCGCGCGAGCTGCTGGCCCGCCATGAAGAACGCCGGCACGTAGGGAGGATTGTCGCGCGTGAGCTCGGCGAATTTCGCCAGACTGGCGTCGTGGTCGCCTTCCTTATCGAGCTCCATCGCGAGGCTGTAGCGCAGGAACGTGTCGCCCGGGTCATCGGCGAGCATGGCTTCGATCTTTTCACGGCGTGACATGCGTCGTCCGTTATTTTTGCCACAGAGTACACATTGCGTCCAACGGCCGCGCTATGTTCTCTGTGGAGAAGCAATTTTTCGAAATCGGTTTCAAAGGTCGCCGCTGACTTTCAATAGTGCGCCGGCGTCCTTTTCGGATTTGTCTCCCAGAGTCGTCACGTAAAGGGCGCCGTCGGGGGCGAATGCCAGCGCCGCGGGCCGTTTTATGTCGGCCAGTTTCGTTATCGTGATCTGCTGCTCGCCAGGCATGCGAGCGTCGTCGAGGCGAAACAGCCCTTGTTCATCTTTGCCGTACAACGTGGCTAGCGCGTACAGGTTGCCCGATTTCGGGGAATAGGCCACGCCGCTGACCCCGCTTATGTCGGGTTGAAAGTCGAGGACAACCTGGTCGTTGATCGGGTTGAGAAACATCAGCCGGTTTTGCCTGAGTCGCGAAAAGGTATCCACGGCGAGCACGTGTCCGCGCTCACTGACGGCCAGCGCCGTTGGCTGCAAAACTTGCAATGGAGGCTTGCGTTCCAGCCGGCTCATCTCGCCAAGCATATTGGCCCGGACAGGCACTTTCCACAAGCCGTTAACATGATGGGTGCCGCCGAAGGCAACCACGAGCATGTCGGCAACGTAATCATTGGAGCGCGTTCGCACGAGCCCAACGCACGATCCAAATGCATCCTCTGTCTCTTCACCTGGCAGCTCTGGCATCACCTTCTGCTTTGCCCCGTCGGCATCGAGCGGAGTATCGGCTTCAGTCAATTCATTCAAACGCAGCT
>DATFGJ010000452.1:0-7281 GCA_035249585.1 Lacipirellulaceae bacterium | reverse complement strand
GCCTCGCAGCGCTCCGCAGCGAGCAAGCTGGAGCCGCCCGTGGTGACGACGTCCTCGACAATCGCGATGGATTCGCCCTCGTTGAACGGTCCTTCGACAAGTCGGCCCGTGCCGTGCTGCTTCGCTTCTTTGCGCACCATGACGCCTCGCAGAGCCATACCCTGAAGACCGGCAAGTGTAAGGATCGCGGCGGTGATCGGGTCCGCGCCGATTGCCATGCCGCCGACCAGATCCGGCATGTCGCCCGAAAGCAGCTCAAGCATCCCTTCGCCCACCAGCCGCGCGCCTTGCGCGTCGAGCGTTATTTGACGGCAGTCGAGATAATAATTCGCCTTTTTGCCCGAGGCGAGCGTGAAGTCGCCAAAGCGGAGGGCTTTCTCGCGGATCAGGGCCTTCAGCGCCTCGCGGTCATACATGGGAGGATGGTGTCAGGTGTCCGGTGTCCAGTTGTGTCAACTTACAACTGATCGCAGGCCGTTGACAACTGACCTTCTAACGGCGAATGACTACCCGCGAGCCGACCGAAAGGATGTCGGAAAGCTCCTCGGCGTCAGCGGGCGAAAGCTGGATCGCCGCGGCGCCGTCGCCGGCGCCGGTCGGGTTGGAATTGCTGGCGATTGCCAACGTCGGCCCGCTCGTGGTGGCCGCAGGTTCCGAGCTGCCGCGAAGCACGATTGCGTAGTCAACCTTTGGCGGCGCGGTCGTGTAGGCCGACTGCGTGACGCCGCTAGCCGGAGCGACTAGCTTCTGATCCACGAGCCACTCGCCTTCGCTTACGGCGGCCCCGACCGGCACGGTGACAGGAAACTTGCCCGCGTAACGGCCGGCCACCTGCAGCGTGAGCTCGCTTCGACGCAGGTCGACGACGGCTGAGAACGGTCCAGGAACGACTTTCAACTCCTGGCCCGGGCGAATCTGGTTGGCGGCTGGTATCCCGTTGATCTTGGCCAGCAGTTGCCAGGGCACGTTGTACTCTTTGGCAATGGTCTCCAACGTCTCGCCCGGCTTCACGATGCGCGCCGGCTGCAGGCGATGCTCCGTCGAATAAATCACGGTTCCAGCCAGTTGCCCTAAAAGTCGCTCAACGTTTTTTGACTCCACCGGAGAGAGTGAAGGAGCACCGTGGTAGGGCGAAAGCAACTCGTGCGCCTGCGCGAGATCGCCGCGCTCGAGCGCGGACTGGATTGCCGGCCAGCTTTCCGCAAAGGAGGCCGCGGGCGGTGCCGCGACTGTGCCGCTTACTGCGTCAATGGTCGCCGAGTTAGGATTTATCACGTCCTGCGGCGTGCCGGTTGACCGCAACGGGTTCGGCGATTGAGCTAGGGCATCGGACGATCCCAAAAGATTGCTATCGGTCGGTGAAGAAACGGCGCTTGAATCGGCCGCCGCCGCACCGGTCGTCGCAGTCGTCGGCGCGACCGATTGCGCGCTGGTCTGCGGCGCCATCACGTCGACAACGTTGGCGGTGGCGTCGTTTGGATCCGGATAGCGCGCCGAAGGGATGGTCGCTGGAAGTCCGTTGGCAAACGGCAAGGCATCAGTCGCCGCGGCTACGGTGGCGTCGGTGCCGGTGGGCATGGCCGGCAATTCTGGAATTGCCGGAACGGCAGGCGGCGTTCCGGCGGCGATGTCGTTAGCTGCTGTTGTTGCGGCCGCAAGTGGCGGCGCTAATGTGTCCGTTGCAGGAATAGTTTCGTCGCTGGACGTCGCAGCGGTAACAGGCGGCACCGCTGCTGCCGACGCTGGCCACAGCGGCGCGGTGTTTGCATCAGACGCTTGCGCACTTGAAGCAGTCGCCAGTGGCGGCACGCCATCCGGAGTTTGAGCTTGCGCCGACTCGTCGGCCCCCGGCACGGGCGGCGCGACCGGGCCTTCATTGATCTTTACGTAAAGGAACGCGCCGACAACGACCAGAATCGTGATTGTGACAAGCGGCCGTATGGAACTCATCGATCGTCCTCCATGACGAAAGCAATAGCACCTGCGAGCGAGTCCGCCAGCAGGCAATGCATTGTTGGTTCACAATACGCAATTAGCGGGTGGCAGATGTTAGAAGATCGGCTGCGTGAAGGCTACGGCAAACGCGATGTCTCGGAAAGCAAAAATGCTAGCAAGCATCGTGGAATCACCGTATGTTTGGCACATGGCCAAGAAAATCACTAAGGGAATCGCGTCGGTGAAGGAGATTGAGCAGGCGATTCACGTCATTCGCGGCCAGCGGGTGATGCTCGACTCCGGTCTTGCGGCGCTCTATGGCGTCTAACCAAGCGTCTGAATGAACAAGTTACCCGCAACCGCGAGCGATTCCCTGAAGACTTTGCGTATCAGCTTACTGCACAAGAAGTTAGTGACTTGATGTCGCAAATTGCGACTTCAAGTTTTGGCCATGGCGGGCGGCGAAAGCGGCCCTGGGTATTTACCGAGCAGGGCGTCGCCATGCTTTCCAGCGTACTAAAGTCGCCGACGGCCGTTCGCGTGAACATCGAGATCATGCGTGCGTTCGTCCGCATACGGCAGTTAATGTCAACGCCTGGTGAGCTAGTTGAGCAGCTCACCAAATTGAAGGAAACGGTGCAGTTGCACGACGGCCAAATTCGGGCGATCGCACAAGTGCTGCAGCAAATGATGGAAAAGCCGGTGGCTCCGCAAAGCCGCATCGGATTTCATGCCGCCGAAGACCAAAAGTGACAACTATTCTCCGCGGAGACGCTTTCGAATCTGTTCTAAACGTACGCCGATATCTTTCTCGAAGCCGCGGTCGGTAGGGCGGTAATATTCGCGCTCGACGCCAAGATAATCTTGGGCCGCGACGCCCTCTTCGGCATCATGAGCGTATTCGTAGCCTTCACCGTGGCCCAAACGCTTGGCGCCAGGGTAGTGCGAATCTTGAAGGTGTCGCGGGATAGGAAGCACGCGGCCTTCGCGGATGTCCCCTTGCGCTTCGCGGATTGCCAGGTAAGATGCGTTCGATTTTGGAGCGCAAGCCAGGTACGTGACAGCGTGCGCCAGGTTGAGCTGGCATTCGGGCAGACCAACAAATTCGCAGGCGTGCATTGCGGCAACCGCCAGCGGCAGAGCATGCGGATCGGCGTTGCCGATGTCCTCGCTGGCCAGGATCACCAGCCGGCGGGCCAGGAAGCGGATATCCTCGCCCCCTTCGAGCATCCGCGCGAGCCAGTAAATGCCTGCATCTGGATCGCTGCCGCGAATGCTCTTGATGAGCGCGCTGGCGGCGTCGTAATGCTCGTCGCCGGTGGGATCATAGTTAATGGCTTTGCGCTGCACAGCGTCGGCAATGAGTTCGCGGTTAAGCCGAAGGCGGGCCGCGGTGTTGTGAGATAGAACCGCAACTTCCAACGCGCCCAGGGCGCGGCGGGCGTCGCCGTCGGAAATATCGGCAAGGTATTCGAGCGCATCATCGTCGATGGTCGCGTCGTACTGGCCGAGCCCGCGATCTTTGTCGGCCAGTGCCCGCTGGACAATTGTTTTGATATCGTCGACCGAAAGCGGCTGAAACTCGAAGATGCGGCTGCGGCTGACCAGGGCATCATTGACCGCGAAGAACGGATTTGCCGTGGTGATTCCCACCAGAATCACGATGCCTTCTTCGACGTCGGGCAACAGCGCATCCTGCTGGGCTCGGTTGAAGCGATGAATCTCATCGATCATCAGCAGCGTGGGCGCGCCAGCGGCCGCGACTTCATCCCGTGCTTCTTGCAGAATTTCGCGCACGTCTTTCACACCGCTGGTGACGGCGCTGAGCTGTCGAAAGCGGCTTCTTGTTTCTTGAGCCAGCAAGCGGGCCAGTGTTGTTTTGCCTGTCCCGGGCGGCCCGTAAAAGATGACCGAACCGAGACGGCGGGCGCGCAGCATTCGCCACAGCAGCTTTCCTTCGCCCAGAAAATGCTGCTGGCCAACGAACTCCTCGAGCGCGGCGGGCCGCATTCGCGCAGCAAGGGGCTGCACGCGCTCGAAATTCTCGGTTTCGCTTTGGGCAAATAAGTCCGCCACGCTCGTACCGTTGGAACGTATTTAACCACAGAGGACACGGAGTGCAGTGAGAAAGATCATCTCCATGAACAACTCCCGATAGTCTCACCGTGGACTCTGTGGTGCTTCAGTTGTGTGACTGAAACTTCCCTTTGTTTTCTACGTCGATGTAAATTGTAGGGCTGTGCACCCTCGCAGTTGAGGTGCAACTCGGACGCAAAAGTCAAGTGTGAAAATGGCAGAAAATTTGGGTTGCGAAATTAGGCTTTGTTCCGTTTTTTTGAGCAGATTATAATTGAGCATGTGGCGCTCCAGATCCTCCTTATCATGGATCGAGTTGTGTTATCCGTTCGTCCCCGCATTGCCGAGTTGGTGTTTCAGCTGTACGGCCGGTCGCTGCATCCCGAGCTGTTTGAAGTGCACGGCACGCGGCGAATCGAGCGGGGCGGCTATATCGCCACGGTTCAAATCACCAGCGCGGGACATGTCGTCAACTGGCAGTACGATGGTATCACCCTCACAGAGGTTGCGTGCTCCGCGCAGCACCCCTTGCCGCAGCGGCGGCGGCTGATGTCGCACCGGCTTAAAGGCGGGTGCAAAGACCACGTCGAGTGCCGCGGCGGCATCGCCTACCAGGTGGAATTCTCGCTAGAGCCGGTCGAAAGGGAAACCTTCTGGACCTATCAGAAGGAGCTGACCCAGGCGGGCGCCAAAGAGGGGCTGATGCACTGTTTCGAGCCAAGCGGCCGGTTCGGCCTGGGCGCGATCAGCTACATCAATCTCGAATCGCGCGATCGCAGCCTCAAAGTGCAGGCCTTCCACACCTTCCCGGACGATTATGCGATCGTCAAAAGTCAGTCGGTGTTTTCGCTGCCGGGGAAATGAGATTGGATAGTTGATAATTGATAGTTGTCGGAAACTTTAGCGACCGAAAACAACTATCGACTAACCACTATCAACGATCTCTTCTAGAAACGACCCCAATGCCGCGTTGACGGCTTGCGGGTTTTCCATTGTCGTCATATGGCCGGCGCTCGGGATTTCGATGAATTGAGCGTCGGGAATTGCGGCTGCGATGGATCGCATTTCGGCCGGTGGACTGATAACATCTTCCTGGCCGACGAGCACAAGAGTCGGCACGCGGATGCTAGCCAGCAGGCCTGTCATGTCGGGGCGTGCCGCCATGCCGCGCTGAGCCGCGGCGATTGCGGCCGGCGAAGTGTTCTCGACGACTCTGCGAACTGCCGCCACGACTTGCGGTTTCACCTCAAAGGATCGCTTCGCAAGCAGCTTCGGGCCCATCATTTCTGCCACGCGGCCCGAACCCCATTCAAAAATCTGCTCTGCCATTTTTAGCCGGACAGCGCGAGCCTCATCGTTATCAGCGACAGCTTTCGTGTCGCACTGCACCAGTGCCCGCAAACGATTGGCATGTTTGCGCGCAAGTTGCCATACTACGTAGCCGCCCATGGAAAAGCCTGCGAGCACGATGGGCTCGCGGATCGCTAGCGAATCGAGTAGTTCAACCAGGTCGTCAGCATAGCGTTCCATTGAAATGCCGACATTTGGTTCCACATCGCCCAGCGACGATTGGCCGAAGCCGCGCAAATCGGGCGCAATCACACGGCAGCGATCGGACAGTGCTTCGATTTGCGCGTTCCACATCGTGTGGTCGAGAGGGAAACCATGCACGAGAAGCACAGGCAGGCCCGTGCCTCGTTCGATGTAGGCCAGCTCGACAGTGGAGAGGTCAATGCGTTGCATGATGATCGCCCAGTGCGAGAAGCTACACCGGCAAGCGGAAGTTTCCGGCCAAGCGGTTCAATCGGATGTCTTCGCTCGCCGCTCCTCGCTCCCCGCTCCCTGCTCCGCGCTGTTCGCTCCTTGCTCGCTGCTCCCCGCTCCCCGCTTCTCCGCGAGTGCTTTTTCAAATAGCGCGAGTTGCCGACGCATGACCTGCATGTAATCGACCTTTTCGACGGCCTCGCGCTGGTATTTGACCGCGTTCTCGTAATCGCCAGCGGCGTAGTAGCAGCGGCCCAACGTGTCGAGAAATCCGGCGCCCGCCGATTCGCCGGCCTCCGGCGGGATCAACTCGAGTGACCGGTGCGAGTAGCGAATTGCCTTCTGGTAGTCGCCTTCCGTGTTGCTCACAAGCCAGGCCCACTGGTTATAGGCGGTCGGATCCGAAGGATTGGCGTCGATGTCGTGCTGGAAACTTTGAGCCAAATCGCGAATCCGCCGGCGAACGGCTTCGCGCCATTTTTCGTCGGCCTCCTGCCAGCGATACATAGCGATCAGCACGTCGGCGTCGGTTGGATCGTGGCGGATCGCCAGCTCCAGCGCATCTCGCTCGCGGCGGAGGTCGCCCTCCTGGCGATATTGCCAGGCGCGATAGTAATGCATACGGGCGGCAAGCGCGTCGGCCTTCGGCAGGGCCAGCCGGTCCTCGTAATATTCTTGCATCTTGCTATAGAACTGGCCGACTTTTCCCTCGCCTTGCACGGCTTTGACGAGGGGCTCGAGCGCTTCGGCCGCTTCTTCGTGCTTCTCGTAGTCGTGAAGCAAGTTGGCCAAGTAAACTCGCGCCAAAATACCTTCGTGCGAAGGCACCGGCTCCTTGTCAACCAAGCGGCGGTACTCGCGCACCGCCCAATCAAACTGGCTGTGCTGCTCCAACTCGTGGGCTGTGATGAAGCTCTCCAGGGGAGCCTGCGGTTCGAG
The DNA here is from genome assembly GCA_035249585.1 of Lacipirellulaceae bacterium. Taxonomy (GTDB): domain Bacteria; phylum Planctomycetota; class Planctomycetia; order Pirellulales; family Lacipirellulaceae; genus JABDGM01. The sequence continues at coordinate 567 of DATFGJ010000452.1, read as the reverse complement.
AGCCGCGGCCTTCTGCGCCAACTGTTCGGCAACATCGGCTCTGCCTTGGCGGGCGCGGGCCAGGGCCGCGTAGTACAAGGCGCGTTTGCTTTGCTGAAGCCGGTCCTCGTGCTTTGCGAGCATTTCGTCAAGCACCGGCCACGATTTGTGCTTGGTGAGCCAGGTCAAGAGCCGCGTTGTCGTGTCCTCCGAATCATCGGAGTCCAAGTCGATCATGCGATCCACCGCGGCGGAAAACAACTGCGTGTTATCGAGCTGACGATGGAGGTCGGCCAGGTTCCACACCAGCCCGCAGACAATTTCAGAGCTGGTCTCGTCGGTTCCGTCTTCGAGCTTCGCCGCCTCCGCGTCGATAAACTTCTGCCACGGGGGAACGGAAGCGGCCGGATCGCGCAGCTGTTCCACATATTGACGCAGCCAGGCGGCGGCCACTCGAGAGCTGTCGCCCAACTCGCGCTCCGCTGTGTCGGCGTCAAGAACGATTCGTTTTGTCGTGTGTTCTCGCGGCCGGATGATTTCCAGGGCGGCAGCGCGGGAAACAAGCGGCGAGCGATCGAAGCGCGCGAT
>DATFGJ010000451.1:0-2886 GCA_035249585.1 Lacipirellulaceae bacterium | reverse complement strand
CGGAGTGCATTATTTTTTGCGCCGGCTTGTCACGCTGGGTCACGATATGCGTCGCCTCGGCGGGCGAAAAATCGCCGCGATTGGACCGGCCACGGTTGAAGCGCTGGCCGAATATCATCTGCGGGCCGATGTGCAGCCGTCTGAATATCGGGCCGAAGCGCTCGCTGAAACGTTGACGCCGCAGGCGCGCGGCCAACGTGTTTTCCTGGCGCGTGCCAGCCGCGGCCGCGAAACACTTGCCGAGATGCTCGCCGCCGCCGGCGCCGCCGTTGAGCAAGCCGTGGTTTACGAAAGCCGCGACATTGAGGAACCAGACAAAGATGTTGCCGACGCACTTGCGGCCGGCCGCATCGATTGGACAACCGTCACAAGCTCGGCAATCGCGCGAAGCCTGGTGCAATTGTTCGGCGACGCATTGCGCCAAACCAAATTGGCCGCCATCAGCCCGCTCACGGCTGAGGTCCTGACGGAACTGGGGCATGCGGCCGCGGTTGTTGCCAACGACTACACCACCGCTGGAGTCGTCGCTGCCGTCCTCGCGGCCGAATCCCGCAAAGTTTGACGCCTGGTAAACCTTTTCTGCGCGCGTGGTGCCTGCCGAACGTTGCGGTCGTATGCCGAAACGTCGGACGTTTGATGATTCATCGTCCAACGTCCGATTCAATTCGTGGGTCGGCTCTCCAGCCTGACTCACATAGCTATGTCAGGCTGGAAAGCCTGACCTACGTCGAGCGTCGTGAACTGCGAGCACGATGACCGGCGTAAGATGCCGGGTTGAGGATGACCCGGGCCCGCTTTCGGCATGGATGTGCGATCCCCAGCACCTTCCTACCTGCCACGCCTTTCCCGCTCGCGTGAATGGAGTAGCGTCATGCCAGGTGAGTTTCCCACGCCGGGGCCGAAGGTCCGCGCAACGCTTTATCTGCCGCAAGACTTGCTGGATGAAGCGCGCGACGCGGCGGTCCACCTGGGCGGCTATCCGTTGCGGCTGACGCTGACGAAGTTTGCCGAGCGAGCCTTTCGCGCCGAATTGCAGCGGCTCAAAGATGCTTTCAATGGCGGCTGCGATTTCCCGCCTCGCGAAGAGGACCTCAAAGGTGGCCGGCCCATCGCTGCCTAGCGATCCAGGAGAATCCCGCCATGACAACCCCCCCAGCCGGACCTGACATTGCCACGCGGACGGTGAAATTGTACCCTCGTTTGGCAAACACAACTTTTCTAATGCGCCGTGAAAAGGTGCGCGCAGCGCACGCACGGCAGCAGCGCGAGAGCGCTCCGGGCAACGACCAGCGCAAGGCCGCGCGCAGCGACCTGCAAGCCCGGTTATTTCATATGATCATCGAAAACGAACGGCTTCGCCGGAATGAGCAGCGTCCCAACGCCAGCTAACAACGTGATGCGCCGCGCGATCTGGATGCTGTGCAGCGCGCTCAGCATCGTTCTTGCGCCCGATGCAGTGCGCGCTGTGACTGTACCGGTCGCACAAGGCGCGCGCGCCCCGACCAGTCCGCACGTGGCTGCGGCGTGGCCATTTTTCAATCGCCAAGGCCCGCCCGCGGCCGCCTGCAACGGAGGCTGCTGTCCCGTCAGGCCGAACGCGGCCGTGGCACCGCATGCGGCCGTGACGCCGCACCCGGCCGTGGCGCGAATTATTGTGCCGGAGCGGGGCGTGACGGCATTCGGCAGCGGCACGCTGGTGGACGTGCGCGATCAATATGGACTTGTCGTCACGAACTGGCACGTCGTGCGCGATTCGCAAGGCGTGGTTGAAGTGAAGTTCCCCGGCGGTTATAGCTCGCACGCGCGGCCGCTCAAGGTCGATTCCGATTGGGACCTGGCGGCGCTGGTGATCTGGCGACCGCCGGTTGAGCCGGTGCGAATGGCCACGCAGCCGCCGCGACCGGGCGAGCCGCTCACGATTCACGGTTACGGCCAGGGTCAATACCGCATCGCCGCCGGCCGCTGCACCGCCTACTACGCGCCGCGGCGGAACTTTCCGCAGGAGATGGTCGAGCTCGACGTCGAGGCGCGGCAGGGCGATTCGGGCGGGCCGATTTTCAACGAGCGCGGCGAGCTGGCCGGCGTGTTGTTCGGGGCAGGGCAGGGGACCACGCTCGGCAGCTATGCCCCGCGCGTGAGTAATTTCCTGGCGACACTTGCCCCGGATATTGGCCAGGCCAACGACCAGGCACAAGTTGCCATAGCCGACCGCCCGGCTCCCAATGTGCGGCAGGAGAAAGACGATTGGGCTGTCGCCACGCCGGCGATTTCCAGTTCGCCTTGGCCTGCGGCCGGCAGCGCCCTTGCGAAGAGCAACGCTTCACAATCGCGGGGTGCCAACACGTGGCTCGGAGCCGCCAAGGTGTCGAACTCGGCGACAGATGGCGATGATGGGGCTCCATTCGAGAGCCAGCTCACATCAATCGGCTGGTATGACTCGCTCAAATCGGCGCTAGCGCTTGTGGGGATTGTGGCGATTGTTTTTAAGCTGGTGAAGGCGGCGGGTTAGAGCGGTTTTCCAAATTATGTGACCGAGTCCATAGTAACGCGACGCGTTAGCGAGGAAATTGCCTCGCTTACGCATCGGGTTAGTGTGCGCGTGTCAAAGTGATCTGCTTTAATAGCCGCGCGAGGGCGCCCCGCCTGACTCGCCGCGCTCTTGGATCCGTGCCCGCAAGTCCGGAATGATTGCCCGCGGAACGAACCGCGCCAGCTCTTCGTCGCCGGCAAGCGGCGTGATCTGCTTGATCAGGGTGCTGGATACGTGCGAATACTCTGCGTCGGCCATCAGGTACACGGTCTCAATGCCGGGATCGAGATTGCGATTGGCAAGCGTCATCGTGAATTCCGAGTCCATGTCCGAAAGCGAACGCACGCCGCGGATAA
>DATFGJ010000450.1:0-2941 GCA_035249585.1 Lacipirellulaceae bacterium | reverse complement strand
GTCCGATGGTTACCGCTCGGAAAAGACACGAAGCCGCCTGTCAATCAGCAATGCTAATATCGGAATCGATCAGAATTCAGAATTAGAATAGTAGGTATAGCTAGCTGCCGGACTGCTGTCAAGCGCGTGTGCGACAGATTTGAAGATGTAGCGCCTGGCTCAGATTGGCCGCAAAAACCGGCCCAAAAACTACGTTTCCCGCTGTTTTCCGCGCTTGCGCGCCTCGCTGGGCAGTTGTTGGCAGCTAGAATTCGGTGGCATTTGTGTTTCACAGCCCAATTGGACGGCCATGGACTCGCTGATCGACTTTTTTCTGCATCTCGACGCCCATTTGCAGGCGCTGGTCACGTCTTACGGGCCGTGGATCTACGGGATCTTGTTTTTGATCATTTTTGCCGAGACGGGCTTGGTCGTAACGCCAATTTTGCCGGGGGATTCGCTGCTGTTTACGTGCGGCGCGCTTGCGGCTACGTATCCGGAAGGCGGGGATTCGCCTGTTCTCAACATCTGGCTGCTGCTCGTGCTGCTGGCCACAGCGGCGATCCTGGGGGACGCCGTGAACTACTCTGTGGGGCATTTTGTCGGTCCGCGCGTGTTTCGGGCTCAGGAGCGCCGCAGCTTCTGGGAGCGCCTTCTCAATCGCGACCATTTGATGCACGCGCACCGTTTCTTCGAGCGGCACGGCGGCAAGGCGATCGTACTCGGCCGGTTCGTGCCAATTGTGCGCACGTTCGTGCCGTTTGTGGCCGGTGCGGGAACGATGTCGTATCCGCAGTTCGCGTTTTATAACATTGCGGGCGGCATGTTCTGGGTCGGCCTTTGCGTCGGCGCCGGCTACGCCTTTGGCAACATCCCCGTGGTCAAAGAGAACTTTGAATTCGTCGTGGTGGCAGTCGTCTGCATCTCCGTACTGCCGCTCGCCTGGGGCTACATCATCAGTCGGCTGAATCGCTCGGCGGCGCAAGGCGTAGATTGAGTAGCGGCTTGTACCGTCCGTGGTTTCGGACGCTTGCGCGTTCACTTGCCGACGTCGATCCACTCGATGTCGGCCAGGTGCCCTTCGCGCGAAGCGCCACCCACAGCTAGTAACCCGCGGCCATCGGCCGCTGGCACGAGCTGGTGGAAAAACCGCGGCTTCACGAGGCGGCCAACTTGCTTCCACTGAGAGCCATCGTCGCTGAGCCGGAAAAGAATCCCGGTTAGACCCGAAGCATACAGCTCGCCCTCGAGGTTCCAAGCACTCGCGCCGAAGCCGGCGTGGCCGTCGCCCGGCAGCTTGGGGCCTTCGCTCCAGTCGCCCGCCACTGGATCAAAGAAGTCGCAGCTTTGCGCCACCTCGCCTGCCTCATCCAAGCCGCCAATTGCCACGAGCTTGCCGTTCCAATGAGCAGCCGCCAGCGCGCGGCGCGTGAAGGGCGGCTTGGGCAGTTGTTGCCAGCCGGCGGCGGGGTCGGAAAAGTCGTAGACGAGCGCATCCTCTTGCCACTCACCGGGCGAAGAGCCGGAAAGCGTCCAGCCGCCGACGACATACAGGCGGTCCCCAATCACCACGGCGTTGTGCGACGAACGCGGGGCGGGCAGCGCGGCAAGCGCATTCCATTGACCGGCAGACGGATCAAATTCCGCGAACTCAGCCGTCGAGTGCAAATCTTCCTCATCGTCAGTCGTTGCATTGCGGGCACTCATCCCGCCGACGCGATATACTTTGCCATCGTACGATACGATCGCAAGGCCTTGCAGCGGCGTTTGCATCGGCAATTCTTCCCATTGCTGTGTGCGGCCGGCATTGCCAGTTAATCGAACGCGTCGGAAGTGGTTCGATAAGTTCTCGGCAGAGTGCTCGTGCTCGGTTCCTGTATGGCCACCATAAACATAGAGCCAGCCGTCGGACACAACCGCGCCAAAGCTGGAAAGGGGCTCCGGCAGCCGCGGCAGCACCGCTCGCGCCTGTGCTGCCGATGTCTCGCGAGCTGAAGATTTCGCAGATACAGGCCAATCAATCGTCAGCGACACATAATGCAGCCCGTGGTCATATTTCTTGTCGCCCAGCTCGCCCGTCAGCTTCTCATCCGTGCGGCTGGCCAGCACACTCATGACGCCATCTCCTTCGGGCTCGAGCGTCACGCGGCCGCGTTCGTCGGTCGTTTTTTTGACGGCGTCGGCATCGCCAACCGCGACGCTCACCTCAGCATCCGGCAGAGATTTGCCCTTCCAAAGTATGGTCAGTTCCAATTGTTTACCGTTAACTTGCGGCACAATGTCGAGCGCAAGCTCTTTTGAAGCTGCGGCTGCGTTGAACTCTTCGATCGAGCCAGCGTGGACATGCTTTGCCGAATACACGAGCAGCGCGGTGCCATAAACGCCATATTGCTCGCTGGCCTCCAATACGCAGGGCACTGCGTCGAGCGGCGCGCCAAGGCCGATGCGGTCGTCGCCCTGCCACTCGGCGAGCGGAAGGGGGCGGCGTTTATCGCCGTCGGTGCGCACCCAGGCTTTCGAATCGGCGAGCGAATCGGGCAGGTGGTATGCCTCATCGAGGGCATTTTCGCCGAAGAACAGAAAGGCATGCGGCCGGCCATCGTGGGTAATGGTTTTGATCCACAGGAAGTGGGCGCGGCTTGTGACCGCGCAGGCCAGTAAAGCTAAGCCGCAAGTGGCGGATATCGTTAATCGGCAGGTTTGTCGAAACATTTTTTTCCTCATTCGGAACGTGATTTCTCAATTGAATTCGTGGTCGGCTTCGTCACCGGCGCGGGTCACCAGCGCGCGGCGGACATCGGGTGACGAGTCGGTGGCGATGAACTGTACTGATCCGTCGACCAGCAAAAACTGGACCCCGCCCGGATGATCGCTGCGGAAAGAGCGGTTGCTATGCGGTGGCGCGTACTGCGATGAATTGTTAAAAAGGGCGGGATATTTTGCGGCCATGTGCCCCCAGGAC
>DATFGJ010000449.1:0-5514 GCA_035249585.1 Lacipirellulaceae bacterium | reverse complement strand
GAATCGCGTCGCAAGTGAATTGCAAGCCGCGCGAGGCGAGCTTCTGGGTGCGATGCTCGCAGAGGGCGGAAAGCTGTTTACCGAGAGTGACCCCGAGGTCTCCGAAGCGATCGACTTTTGCCGCTTCTACGCGGAGGCGGCCCGATTCTTTTACGAGTTGACGGGCGTCAAAGCGAGCGCCGCAGGCGTGGCCGTCGTCGTCTCTCCTTGGAACTTTCCACTCGCCATCCCTTGCGGTGGTGTGGCCGCGGCGCTCGCGGCTGGAAACACCGTCATCCTGAAGCCGGCGTCTGACACGGTCCTGATCGCTTACGAGTTGTGCATGGCGTTCTGGCGTGCCGGTGTTCCGAAGACGGCGCTGCAGTTCGCTCCGTGCAGCGGCGGAACGGTGGGCCAGCGGCTCGTGACACACGATGGCGTTGACGTCGTCGTGCTCACGGGCGGCACTAGCACGGCCGCCGAGATGCTGGCCGCGAAGCCGACGATGAACTTGCTCGCGGAAACCGGCGGCAAAAATGCCACGATCGTCACCGCACTTTCCGACCGCGATCAGGCCATCAAGAACGTGCTGCACAGCGCGTTCACGCACAGCGGCCAAAAATGCTCCGCCACGTCGCTCTTGGTTCTCGAAAGTGAAGTGTATCACGACGCGAAGTTCCGCGCGGCGCTGTGCGACGCGGTGGAGAGCCTGCGCATCGGCTCGGCCTGGGACTTGTCGACAAAGATCGGGCCGCTCATCCGGCCGCCGCGTGGCGCCCTGGAAACCGGGCTCAAGGAACTGGAGCCGGGCGAGGAATGGTCCGTCATGCCGCGATTTAATGTAGGCGACAATCCGAACCTCGTCAGCCCGGGCGTGAAATGGGGCGTGCAGCGCGGCAACTTCACACACATGACCGAGCTGTTCGGCCCCGTGCTTGGCGTGATGGAGGCCCGCGATCTGGATGATGCAATCGAGCTGGTGAACGCGACCGGCTATGGCCTTACGTCCGGCCTGGAAAGCCTCGATGATCGGGAGCACGAGCGCTGGCGCGAGCGCGTGCGCGCGGGGAACTTGTACATCAACCGGCCGACGACGGGCGCAATCGTCTTGCGGCAGCCGTTCGGCGGCATGGGCAAGAGCAGCGTCGGCCCAGGGATCAAGGCCGGCGGGCCGAACTATGTGGTGCCGTTGATGAAGTTCGAGGCCAAACAGGAATCGAACATGGAGGGGGAGAGGGGGAGAGGGGGAGAGGGGGAGAAATCCGAATTAGTTAAATCTCCCACTCTCGCGCGAGATACACGATGGCACTCGGATTTGAACGACCTCAAGCGGGCGCTCGAAGACGGCGCCGCGGGCGGCCAGCCGAACGCCGATATAGAGGTGGTGCGTGTGTTAAAGGCAATCGCAAGCTACGCTGATTGGGCGCGGACCGAATTTCATCCAGCGCACGATCACTTTCGGCTTCTCGGCGAAGACAACTTCCGCCGATACTTGCCGGTGGAGCCGCTGCGTATTCGAATCCATCCCGATGATTCGCTGAGCGAAATCTTCTGCCGCGCGGCCGCGGCCCGGGCGGTGAACTGCCGAGCAATCGTCAGTTCTCCCTCGACGCCGAACCTGGCCGTCGCCGCCGCCGTCGAGCTTCTCGACCAGATTACGGACTCGTGGGCGGGCGCCATCGAATTCATTGAAGAGGATGATGAGGCGCTTGCAGCCGCGATTCGCACCGGCCAGGTGGCTCGCATCCGTTATGCGGCTCCCGTGCGCGTCACCGAATCAATCCGCGCCGCGGCCGCTGACGCCCTTCAATATGTCGCCGACACGCCGGTTTCACATCACGGACGCATCGAGCTTTTATGGTATGTTCGCGAGCAGAGCGTCGCACAGGTGTATCACCGCTACGGGAACTTGGGGATCCGCGCGGACGAGGTGCGGGATGAGCCGTTGTGATGAAGAGCGCGCGGAAAACTACTTTACTGATTGGCGAGCAGGGGCGTTCGCGATTTTACCTATTGTCACCTTTTAGCGTGTAGCAACTTACGCGGCGCTGCTCACCTACGAATGCGACGGCGCCGATCGCGCCGTCGCAAGGCCTAAGAGCTTCCAGCCAACATCGCTTCGAATCACCGTCGCCCAACTCCGGCAGTTCGATCCATGTGCCACGCGTGTCGGCAACTGGAACGCGGAACGCTCCGAGCGAATCGGTTAGCGCAGAGCCGTTTGCCTTGATGACGGCCTCCTTTGCGGTCCAACAACGTAGAAAAGCTTCATGCCGCAATTCGAGCGGCGCGGCCAAAATATCCTTCGCTTCCGCCGGATGAAGATAGCGCCGGGCGATCGACTCCAAATGGTGCACCGGGCGAAGCTGCTCAATGTCGACGCCTACATCGCAGCCGCGTGTCACGGCAACCAACACCAGATTCGACGTATGCGCGAGATTGAAGCGCAGCAAGTCACCATGAGGTTCGCCGAGCAGCGGTTTTCCAAAACGGTTGTAGGCAAGCGAGACGCTCGCCGCCGGCATTTCGAGATACTCGCCAAGCAAGCGGCGCAGCGCCAGCCGCGCGGCCAGGAAGCGTCGCCGCGGCGTTTCGAATTGAAACTGTTCCGCGCGACGGCGTTCATCCTCAGAGAGGCATTCTAAAGACTCCGCTCTTGGCGCGACGTCGGCATCGAACGGGATCGCCCAGATGTGTGCGTCGTTAGCCCACAGATTCGGTGGCTTGGCCAACTCGGGCCAGACGAGACGGATTTCCGGTTGTTTGCCCGCAATTCTGGCGGCTTTGAACGTCTTAGACATTGTGAGTTGAGGGCGATATTTATGTCGACCGCGCAGAATCAAGCTTTAAAGCATTGGCTTTCTTGGAGATGCGACTAGTGAAACGCCGCGGCGCGCTATGCCGCACCAGTCGGCGATCTACCCAGAACCCCATTGTCGCCTAAAATCCCAACGTACTTCCGAATCCCGGCTTCTCTATCTAAAATAGAGGTCTTCGCCAAACTTATCCAGGACCGCCGATTCCAAGCGAGATGCGGGAGTCCCACGTCCCGTCGTAGGTTCGCTTTGCCTCCAATATTGTTTGCATTTCCTTTTGGCTGCGGCCTGGCCTGCCTTAACGTTCAGTTACGGACCGGAAGTGTGCGCTTTGAGCCGGTTGCCGACCTCCGGTCCGACAACTGTTCGAGCGATTGGCTACGGTCATAATCGCAGATTGTTATCGATGATGGGAAATCAATCCTCCGGCCGCACACTGCTGGAACTGTTGGCCAATCAGGCGGCCAATCAGCCGGATGGCGTAGCGTACGTGTTTCTCGATGAGCGCGATGGCTTGTCGGAGATCACGTTCGGGCAGTTGGACCGGCGCGCCCGGGCTATCGCTGCGCGATTGCAGCTGGAGCTGCGCTGCGGCGATCGGGCCCTGTTGGTCTATCCGGCCGGGCTTGAGTTTATCGCGGCGTTTTTTGGCTGTTTGTACGCAGGCGTCGTTGCCGTGCCGGCCACGTATCCCAAGCCCAAGCGGCCGATGCCGCGCCTCCAGCGCATCGCCGTCGACTGCGACGCGCACGTTGCACTGTCGACCGGCCAAACGCTGACAACGCTTGACCCGGAATTGCTCTCGGCCGACGCCGCGACAAGCCAATGGATTGCCACGGACGAGCTGGCCGACGAGCTGGCCGATATGTGGCATCGGCCGGTGCTCGTGGAAAGCGACCTTGCGTTCCTGCAATACACGTCGGGCTCCACGAGCGACCCGAAAGGCGTGATGCTAACGCATGGAAACCTTCTCAACAACCTGGAGTGCATCCGCCAATCGTTCGGCATCGGCGAGAGTGAGGACGATTTGATCTCGGCGACCGGCGTGTTCTGGCTGCCGGCCTATCACGACATGGGACTTATCGGCGGCATTCTCACGCCGCTGTATATGGGTGGTCGAAGCGTTTTGATGTCGCCCGCCGCATTCCTCCAGCGGCCAATGCGCTGGCTGCAGGCGATTCACGATTACCGGGCGACGATCAGCGGAGCGCCGAATTTTGCCTACGAATACTGCGTTCGCCGCACGACGCCCCAGGAGCGCTCCACGCTCGACTTGAGCCGCTGGCGGCTGGCGTTTTGCGGCGCCGAGCCGATCCGCGCCGAAACGCTGCAGCACTTTGTGGATGCGTTTAGCCCGGCTGGCTTTCGTATGGACGCGTTTTATCCGTGCTATGGCCTGGCGGAAACGACGCTGCTTGCCGCCGGACCGAACTTCGAGGACGAGCCGCGAATTCTCACGGTGAACCGCGCGGCGCTTGGCGAGCACCGGGTAGTCGAGGCCATCGGCGAGCCGGCGGAGATGACTCAGCGACTGGTCGGCTGCGGCCCGGCGGTGAACGGCCACGCAATCGTGATCGTGCGGCCGGAATCGGCTGTCGAATGCGACGAGGACGAAGTCGGTGAAATTTTCATTCAGGGGCCGTCTGTGGCCCAAGGGTACTGGAACCAAGCCGAGGAAACCGAGCAGGTGTTTGGCGCGCGCGTGGAAGGCCGCGAGGGACGTTTTTTGCGCACGGGAGATTTGGGCTTTTTTCGCGACGGCGAGCTGTACATAACCGGCCGGCTGAAGGACGTCATTATCATCCGCGCCCGCAATCATTACCCGCAGGACATCGAGCAGAGCGCCGAAGGGGCCCATCCGGCCGTGCTGCCGGGCGCGGCGTTTGCGATCGAAGGCGACGATGGCGACGAGCAACTCGTGGTCGTGCATCAGATCGACCGTCAGTTTCGCGGGGCGAACATGGACGACATCGTGCGCGCGATTCGCCGCGCGATTGTCGAGCAGCATGAACTTGACCCGCACGCCATCGTGCTCATCCGCCAGACGTCGCTGCCGATCACGTCCAGCGGCAAGGTGCAGCGCAACCTGTGCCGCGAGCAGTATTTGGCCGGCGAGCTGAAGGTCGTCCACTCCTGGACGAACCCGGCGCCGAAGACTGCGCCCGCAAAGGCGGCGACCAATGGCCGCGTTGAAGTGCAGCTTAATGTAGGTCCGCCGAGCCGAGGCGGACCGCATGATACTCCTTCCGTGGTGCCGCTCGGCTCGCGGCACCTACCCGATCGCAGCGCCATCGAGCTTGATCGGGCTGCCGAGCGAATCGAAGCGTGGCTGTTGGACTGGATCGTGCGTCGGTTGGGGCTGGACGCGGCCGATATCTCGCGCGATCGGCCGTTCGCCGAATTCGGCGTCGATTCGCTCACGGCAGTCGAATTGAGCCAGGAGCTGGAAGACGAATTCAAGGTGCCGCTGCCGCCGATCGTAGCCTGGAATTATCCGACGCCCGCGGCGCTGGCGCGCTACCTGGCCGAGCAGTCGTTCGCGCCGGTGGAAACCAACGGCGGGGCGGAAACCGCCGACGCGGCCCCGCCATCGCGTACCGGCGAGGAGCGTCTTGCGGCGCTTTTGTCCGAGGTCGAGAACCTCTCCGAAGAGGAAGCGGCGCGGCTGTTGGCGGAGGAATAGCGTCACGTGACCGCGTCTGTTGCGCGACGCGGATAG
>DATFGJ010000448.1:0-3772 GCA_035249585.1 Lacipirellulaceae bacterium | reverse complement strand
CGACGTGGACTTGGTCGACCTGCCGCCTATCGACTTGCGCGCTCGCGACACGCGCCGCGTGCCGACCGTCGTGCTTGGCATTGGCGGGGCGGCCGGAAAAATTCTAAGTCACTTCAGGCGCATGACCGAGGAGCAAAGCGGCGGAACGCAGCCGCGCGGCGTGCAGTTTCTGCTGTTAGATACTGATCCAAAAGCACTAGCCGAAGCGACACATCGGCAAGCTTCAGGTTTCACGCCGAATGAGATTCTACACCTGCCTCTGCGATTGCCGCAGCACTATCGGGAGCGCTCGCAACTATTATTGCAATGGTTGAGCCGCCGCTGGCTTTACAACATTCCGCGCTCTCTGAAAACCGAGGGGCTACGGCCGCTGGGGCGACTTGCACTTGTCGATCACGCGGGTGAAGTCGTGCGTGGATTACGACACGCGATCACACAAGCTGTTCATGCAAGTAGAGCCTCAAGCGATGCGGCTACCGGCGAAAATGAATTCCGCAGCGATGCAGTCCGCGTCTTTGTCGTTGCATCGATATCCGGTGGAACCGGCGGCGGAATGGCGCTCGACGTCGGCTTTGCCGCGCGAGCGGTTCTGAAACAACTCGGCCTTGCCGAGGCGGAGCTGATCGGCGTCATGCTGCACGCGACGGGCCGCGACTCGCGTCATTCGGAGCTTTCGCGCGTAAACGCCTTCGCCTGGCTTACCGAGTATCAGCACTTTCAACGGCCGGAAAACGCCTATGCCGGCGATCCGAACTGCGGCTTGCCGTCACACGACCAGGGAATTCCGGCGTTCGATCACACCTACTTCGTTCATCTCGGCGATCACCTTGACGCGGTCGAATTCGATCAGGCGGCTCAAGGAGTTGCCGAGTATCTACGATTAAACACGCTTTCACCTGCTTCCGCGTTTTTCGCCGCTTGCCGCCAGGAATCCACCAATGGGTTTGCAAACAGCTGCTGTGGCGAAGGACGACCACTCCGGTCGTTCGGCGTGTACCGCCGGACTGCAGCCGCCGCCCAGATGTGCGACGAGCTGGCGAGTCTCGTCAGCCGACGTGTGCTAGCCGCATGGCGTCCGTCGCAGGCTAAGTTGGAAATCAGCTCGCCGCTGGAACGCGCTTCAAAGGCGCTTTCCAATGGCAGCGATGGCAGCCCGTTGCAACCGCCGACCGAACAACCGTCAGCCGAAAGATCAAAGACAATTTCGGGCGCAGCTCAACTCGTGCGGCGGCTGCAGATCGATGCGACCGGAATCGCGGCCAATTCCCGTTCGATGCTAGAGCTCCAACTGGGCGGCGACGCGTCCACATTCTTGGCCAATTGGGCTGCCAAACTACCCCGCACGCGTGAAATCAGCCAGCGCGAGCAGCTAGACTCCATTGACCGCATCTTCAGCGCCGTCGCCAACGGCGCGGCATCGAGCAGGAAGGCATTCCTGCTCGGGCAGTCGGCATCAGCGATTGTGCAACCGCTCGAAGAAAAACTTCGCAGCGAAATACGCCGCTGGTCATTGAGCCGTGTGGACGACCCGCGCGAGCGATTGCCGGGCGCCCGCAGTGCGTTGTGCTGGATCAACGAGCACTTTCACGAAACCGAAGCGAATTTGAAGCGGCTTCGCCAGGTGGTGGTCGGGAAATTCATGGAAGTGCGCGAGTTCGTCGACGCCGCGATCGAGCAACCGGCCGCACGTGAAGGTCAGCCGGCTCAGCCAATTTCGCCGCCGGTCCTGGCATATTTCCAGCTGCGGCTCGACGAATCGGCTATTGCAGCCGCCGAACATATCGTGCGGGTCATCGTGGCTGATGCCAAAGCGATGGCCGACGAGTTGACGGCATTCGGCCGTGAGATCGACCAACTGGAAGCGGCCATGGGCCGGACCGCAAGCGCTGCACAGGCCAGCGGACGGATGCTTACCAATTCGCACGTCAACGACGATTCCTTAGGACCGCTCAACCTGGCGGCGCTTTTGCCGAAACTTGCAGCCGAAGTAGATCTCCGCTTACAGGCTGAACATGTCCGTGAAAACGGCGGCCTGATGAAAACCGTCATGCAAGGCGGCCGCCCCCGCGCGCTGCTTTGCGCCAAGCTGCAGGAATTCTCACGGCGGGCGGTCCAGCAGGCACTCGCCGACGTCAACGTGCTCGAACACGGCGCGCAGGCCACCGCCGGGCAGTCGCACGCCGAATTGCGCTCCGGGCTGGCCGCGGCGACTTCGCCGCTCCTGGAGTTTGGCGGCACGCGGCGCGTGCTCGCGATTCTACCGCGCGATTCTTCCGGCCCGGCCAATGCCAATGAGTTGTCGCGAACCCTCGGCGTCGAAGTGACCGGCGTTCGCGGCGGCGATAACAGCCTTACACTTTGCGTGGAGGCGGGCCAACTGTCCGTCCAACATATCGCGCTAGATTTGGTCGAGCGCCGGCGCGATCGCGCCGAATTCGCCCGGCGCGTGCATTGCCGAAACGACATTCCTTGGACGTCGCTCTTTTCCGGGACTAGCACGACGTCGCTCAATGGTTGGAATGGCACCGACCGTCACTCCACCCAAACCGGCGAAGAGTTATGCAAAACATTGGTGATTTGATATGTTAACTCATACGCGATCAGCAAAACGCGTCACCTGGTTGCTCAGCGGGCAACTAGCGGAAGACCAGCCCGTTCGCAGCATTCGCATCGACGTGCCCCGTTTCATCGTGGGCCGGAAGCACGATGCTTCGCTTTCAATTCCCAGCCCAACGGTCTCGCGCGAGCACGCGGAGCTCACGGTGCTTGAGGACGGGCTACTGCTCCGCGACTTGGGCAGCACAAACGGCACTTACGTAAACGGCACGCGGATCAGCCAGCCTTGCACATTGCATCATGGCGATCTGCTGCAATTCGGTCATTTGGTTTTCCGCGTGCTGCAGCAAGCGGCCGACATCAGCCAGCAAACCATTCAAGACGATTCTTGCGACCGTGCGCTCGCGCTGATTCAATTTGACCAGCTCATCAGCCAGCGGGCCGTCTCGCCGCATTTTCAGCCGATTGTCGCGATGAGCGACCGGCACACAGTGGGCTACGAAGTTCTGGCTCGCAGCCGATTCTTTGGGCTTTCGGACCCGCGCTCCATGTTCGCCGCGGCGAAGGTGCTCAATCTCGAAGGCGAGCTCAGTCGCATATTGCGCGAGGAAGGTATACGAAGCGGGCAACTACTGCCGGAAAACGAGCTGCTGTTCGTCAACACACACCCGGCCGAGATGGGCGATATCGATCTTCTGGTGTTTGCGCTGCGCGAGTTGCGCGAGATCGAACCGCGACGCGGCCTGGTGCTGGAAATCCACGAAGCGGCCGTCACCGGCGCCGACGTCATGAAGCAGCTTCGCCCGGCCCTCGCCGAGTTACAAATTGGCCTGGCCTACGACGACTTCGGCTCGGGCCAGGCCCGGCTGGTTGAGCTAGTCGAGGTGCCGCCCGATTACTTGAAGTTCGACATGAAGCTGGTGCAGAATATCCAATCCGCGCCGCTGGAGCGTCAGCGCATGCTGGCCACGCTCGTGCAAATGGTTCACGATTTGGGAATCAAGCCGCTGGCCGAGGGGATCGAAACGCTCGGTGACCACGAAATCTGCAAACAGATCGGCTTCACCTGCGCGCAGGGCTTTCTCTATGGCCATCCGGCCCTGCCTAAGACGCTCGTGCCACGGTCGCGCGATTAGCGCAGACCGGCGGAAGCAGGGAAACTCCTAACCGAACCAGCCGCGTTTCATGAAGGCGGCGCGCGCCGACGCCTCGTCCG
>DATFGJ010000447.1:0-12503 GCA_035249585.1 Lacipirellulaceae bacterium | reverse complement strand
TCAAGCGCACATTTGGGGTAAGCTATATTGCCCGGCAGAACGCCGAGGTGGCTGCATCGTTCGAGTCTATTCAACACCGCGGGTTCCTGAGAATCATGCACGACATATCCGTGAGCAAATCGACGATTGTCCGCACATTGCTCCGACATCGTGACTGTGATCGATGAAATTGTACGACTTCAAGCTTGTGTTAGCCGGCGTTTCCGACGTGAGCGATGATCAAGGGGACGCGCTGTTTGCGGCCGGTTGCGACGACGGAACGATTGTCAGCCGTGACGGCGAAGTGTTTGTATGCTTTTCGCGTGAAGCAGTGTCGTTGGAGCATGCAATCAACTCAGCCGCCGCAAATGTTGAACGCGCTGGTTTTAAAGTCGATCACGTTGAAGTGCATTGCCCGGTGTAATCGGGCACGCTGAACGGGGCTATGTCGCGGCCGGTTAAAACCGCTGAGCCTTTAAGATTCGGTCTGCGGTCGCTATTGATTATCGTGGCACTGGTCGCGTTGGGCTGTACGTTTTTGCCGTCCGCGCTGGCTTACCATCCGGAATCTCTTCGATTTCGTGTAGCAGCGGCGCTATTCACTTTGCCAAGTGCCTTGATCGCTTTTGCGTTTGGCACCATCTGTGCTCATTTGACTTGTGCAATCATGAGCATTCGAATTGTGCGCTATTCTGCTTGGATGCTTCTTGTGCTCATTTGGGCATTGACGTGCTACTTAGTATGGGCTCACCAGCGATGGTTGTACTTCGACGACCCGTTCTATCCGCGTTTGTTACCATATCCCGACGAGCTTCTCCAAAAGTACCACAATTGGCTTGACGCGCGGAATCCCGCAGCCGCCGGTCATATCAAGATTCATGGCGAATTCTACACAGTGATGGAGCATCTTCACTTCACGATATTTGCCGCGATCATTGTTGCGTTCTTTATGCTGGGACTGATCGCTCCAAATGTCGCTCCGCAGTTAGCAAATCGCGTGAGGGATTTTTTAAACAGGTACGGCGCTAAAGTATGATTCTCACGTCACCAGTCCCTTGGTGACCATCATGAACACATCTTCGAGCGTGGGTTCTTTCTCAGCAAAGGACACCAGCCCGCAGTCGGCGGCGACCAGTTGACGCAAGAGGCGCTGGACGTCCGGCTCTTCGCCTTCGAGTTCCAGCATGCAGCTGCGGGCATTCATGTGCACGTCGCGGACCTTTGGATCGCTGCGGATGAGGCTCACGCCCGTTTCCGGGTTGCCGGCGAAGCGCACCTCGATGTGGCGGTTGCGCTGAATCTGGCGGTAGACCGTTTCGATCGGGCCGTGCAAGAGGAGCTGGCCGCGCTCGATGATGCCGATCGAGGTGCAACAGTCGGCTAGCTCCGTAAGGATGTGGCTCGAGATCAGGATCGTTTTGCCCATCGCGCGCAGCTCTTTGAGGAGCGCCTTGACTTCAAGCCGCGCGCGGGGATCGAGGCCGCTGGCCGGCTCGTCGAGGATTAGCACCGGCGGGTCATGCACCAGCGTTTTCGCCAGGCACAGCCGCTGTTTCATTCCGCGCGAGAGGCCGTTCACGAAATCGTCGCGCTTGTGCGTCAGGTCCAAGAGCTCCAGCACGTCGCCGATGACGCCTTTTCGGCGGCTGCGAGGAATCTGGTACGCCACGGCGAAGAAATCCAAGAATTCCCACACTTTCATGCCGTCGTAGACGCCGAAGTTGTCGGGCATGTAGCCGACGCTCTTTCGCACGCCAATAGGATCTTTGGTGACGCTGTGGCCGTTGACAACAGCTTCGCCGGCGGTGGCACGCAGCAGCGTGGCGAGAAAGCGAATCGTCGTGCTCTTGCCGGCGCCGTTGGGGCCGATAAAGCCGAACATCTCGCCCGCGCCGATCTTGAGATTCAAGTTCGACACGGCGACGAATTCGCCGTAGATTTTTGTAAAGTTGCGTAACTCGATCATATGTAGGTGTCAGGTGTCCGGTGTCAGGTGTCCGAAATCAAATTGACACCCGACACCTGACACCTATTAGAACTCTACCGGTTCCTCGTCCTCGGATTCTTCCTCTTCGGCCTTCACATCCTGCCTAGTGTTCTTGTCTGGCCGCGGCGGCGGCAGTTCGGCGTAGGCCAGGTGGGCGACGACAAGCGTCGTGCCGTTGACCTGCGAGGCGGCGGGGGTGATATCCTGGCCCGGCAAGATTCCGTCGACGCGCGCCACCAGTCGCGTTTCGCCCGGCTCCATGTATTGAGCGGCCAGTGCCAGGCGAAACATCGGCTCCAGGTTGAGCCGATCGCCGCCGCGTGCCTGCTGCTCAGCCCTGCGCTCGGCTGCAAAGGGTACCGTTTTATCGTCGGTGTTGATCGGCAGCATTGAAATTGGCGTCGATTGGCCGGGCGTCATTGTGCCAATCCACTTTCCGTAAAGCTGGACGCCTGCCGGCACGCGATCGTCCGGCAGCGGCCGGCGCACGATGCACACACTGTCAAGCGTGAGCTTGGTTCGATTTTCAATTTGATCGCTGCCGCGAGCAGCCGATTTGCCAAGCCGGATCGGCCCGTCCAGCGTTAGTATTTGCTCGCTGTGTACCATGCCGGTGGAGTTTGAGGAGATCGGCAGGCCGGCCAGACGCACGTCGTCGTATCGCCGGAAGTCGACATCTTGCAGTCCTTGGCCGCGAAGCATGCTGAAGGTTTCCTCGGTGGGAAACGGGGCGGCCAGCGTAGTCATGTTCGCGAATGCCAGGTCGTATGTTGTCGAAAGCGACGTGTACAGCGCCGTGTACCGCGAGAGATGGGCCCGCGGATGCTCGGGCTGCTGCTCTAGAAGGCCGATTTCGGTTTGAGCGCGCACGAAGCCAATGTCGAGCTGCGCCTGATGCACGACAACGAACGTGCCGGCAATGGCGATCAGCGGCGCGGCGATCCAGGCCCACTCGACCCGGCCCAGCGTGTGGAACACGAGCCAGTTGAGCGGCACGAGCGCCACTAGATATGCCGCCAGGCAGAGCACGACGAAGGGCGCGCCCGGCACTTCGACGCCGGCCGCCTCGCGCAGCGCTTCGCGTGCCGCATTGGCGGTGGCGTTGAAGTCGTTCCAGGCGCCGATTCCGCCGGCATGTTCCGGCGGCCGATACTCGCGAATAATTTCCTGCTCGCCAAATTGGTTGAACTGAAGGCCGCCCTGGTTGAATTCGTCCCTGACCTCCTCCAAGCGATAGGCCGTATCGACGCCCAAGTCGCGGGCGAAGTAGCGCACATTGGTCGTGAGGCGCGCGTCGAGTCGGCGGCTGCGGAGTGCTTCGTCGGCCCACGCCAGCGTCACGTCGCCGAAGAAGCCAGTGCGAAACTCGCGCGGCGGACGCCGCAGCAGGCAGGCGTTGAACAGGCTGCCGAAGCCCGAGCGCCAGTTGATAAGCTCGCGCTCGGAAAGTTGCATGGCGGAGACGACGATTCGCCCCCGCCCGATTTGGCGCTCCACCAGCAGCTCGCCCGTATTTGGCAGCGCCGTCGCATCGGCATGAACATCGAGCGTAATCGCCGACCAGGGCGCTTTGGGTTTGAGCGGCGCGCCTGCGACAGCCGGCGTAGAGATCGTCCAGCCGCTGTTCAGTTCGGCAAGCGCCGGGTCATCGGGCGCAATGGTTCGTTTGCCGCCGTTGGTGGCCGGCATGTAGGTTTCGAGGAACGAGCCTTTGATGAGATCAAGCGAATCGGGTCCGCTAACAATGATTTGCCCGCCCCAATGCAGCCAATCGACCAGCGCCCGCTCCTGCTCAGGCGTGAATCGTTCGGGATCGACTTCGTCCCATAGCAAGTACGCGATACTTGTCCAAGTGAGCGAGTTATCCGGAAGTTCGATCGCCTGGCTCACGTCGGATTGGATGACCCGGTAATGCAAAGGATCTTCGGTGTCGTCGGCATCCGATTCGCCATCCCAGGGCACGCGCACTGAGTCGAGCGATTTGATGAACGAATAGCGCGTCGGCTCTCTCGCCAAAACCACGAAGTGGTATTGATACGACGGCATCTTCGTGAGCCGCGTCGCCGGCTGATTGATCGAAAAGCCCAGCCCCTTCTCCTGAAGCGTCGTCGCGAGATGAATGGCTTGATCGGTTTGCGGAACGAAGAGCGTGCTTTCGGTCGCTTTCCACTGGCCCTTGGTCAAATACACGGGGCGGCTGGCGCGAATGACGTAAGGCGTATGGCCGACAGGGTACGGATTACCACCAGGCCGATTAACGATCGAGAGCTTGGAATCGCCGACAAAATCGCGGTAATTGGCGCGCATCCGCTGGCTGGTGGCGATCCAGTGCCCAGGCTTAATCAGCTGAACCGGCGTTTCCGGCTCGGACGGCTGAGCCACTGGCGCCAAGATGTCGAACTCCGCTTTCTTTTTCTTCTCTTCTTCTTTTTTCTTTTCCTCTTCGAGCTCGGCCGCCTCTTCGGGCGTGACCACGAAGCAGCCGCGCATCGTACCGAAGGCAATCAGGCCGAACAGCAACACCAAGATCGCGGCCGCGGCAATCGCCCACGGCGACCACTTCGCGCGTTCGTCTTCGAGTTCGTCGGTGTCGGTGGACATGGCGGGATCACGTTTTGACTTGTGAGAAATTCATTGTAGCGACATGCGGTTGACCCATGCAGGGTGGGCAAGGCGGTGAAATGGCGACGGCGAGTACCAGAATACGGCACTTCGTGGTCGGTACTGAGTACTCAGTACGATTGCGGAATTCACTCCGTTTCCTCTAATTGCCGTTCGGTCGTTCATCATCCTGTCCTTCGTCGTTTCCCCTACATCCTTCGTTTCAACAGCGCCGCCGCTATTCCCGTTAATGCGGCGATGCCGGCAACCATCACCAGGCAGATAGCGGCGACCCGGTCGTCAACGCCGTAATGGAGCAGTTGAAACACGCGTACGGAAATTGCCGTGTGCGGCTGCGGCGGGATGACAAGGACTGTTGCCGCCAGTTCGCCGACGGCGATCGCCAAGCCAATGAGCCAGGCCGCCGCGGCGGCCGGCCAGCGCTGGGGCAGGGCGATTCGCACGAGGCGGCCCCACCATCCGGCGCCGTCCATTGTCGCCGCGTCGAGCATCACTTGCGGTATCGTTGCCAGCGCCGACCACAGAATCAGCGTTACGATCGGAAGCGCGCGAACCGTTTGCACGAGCCATGGCGCGATGTTGCTATCGTACGCGATGGCAAGAAACGCCAGCGGCGAATCCGGCGGTCGGTTCAGCAGCCGTATGAGGGCCACGCCCAGTAGTGGACCGGGTATCGTGAGGCAGAGCGCCAGGGCCGTAAGCCGCAGCCACGGCGTTCGCCGTGCCAGCCGCATGCTCCAGGCGAGCGGCAAGCCGATCGCAAGGGCCGCAGTTGCGGCGTTCGCACCAATCGTTCCCGATAGCAACAATTCGCCGGCAAACTCCTGCGGCGCAGCGACGATTCGCTCGCCGACTTTTGCCACGGACCAGCTGCGGACGCGCCCAGCATCCGTCGTAGTCACCAGCACGCCCGCTTTGTACACGAGATTCGCGAGCGGCACGGCGGCAACCAGGAAAAGGATCGACCACAGGGCGACCGCGATCGGCCATCGACCGCGATGGACTCGCCAAATCCACGTCGGCCGATGCGTTGCGTCGACAAGGTAAACAAACAAGCGGCCAGCGCCAACGATCGCAATCAGGGCCAACAGAGTCGACAGCATCAGGCCGAGAAAGAGCCCCGAAGCGCCAAGCAACGGACCATTGCCGATCGCTTGCTCCCCGCTCCCGGCTCCCTGCTCCCCGCCAATATCAAACGTGCCCAGCGCGGACTGTGTATAGACTTCCTCGGCGAAGGTTCGAACCTGAAAGAAGTCGGTGACCGAGATTTCCACGCTGGCGACGATTGCCACCCACAGGGCGGCCATCATGATTGCGGCCGACGCGCGCGGCAGCGTGACGTGCCAAAGGACATGCGCCGGTGAGGTGCAGGTAAGGGCATCCTCTTCAAGCTCGGTTTCAACCGCGCGCAGGCCGGCGCCAACGATGAGCACGACCCAGGGCACTGCCGCCAGACCATGGACCCAAATGGCGGCCCGCCAGCTGGCGAGCCACGGCTCGCTCGCGAGGTGTGGATTCATTGCGAGCGTATGCCAGCCCTGGATCCCGAAGCCCGCGTCCCATGCGCCTGTAACCAGGTACAGCGGCACGAAGAGCATGGCGGCGAGCAAAACGGCGGCCGGGCCTCGCCCCGGCACGTCGGTTTTGAAAATTGCCACGGCCGCCGCGGTGCCTAATGGGAGCGCGATGAGCATTGCGCCGCCGGCCAGCCATGCCGTGTTGAGCCAGAGCCGGGCGACTCG
Organism: Lacipirellulaceae bacterium; assembly: GCA_035249585.1. Lineage (GTDB taxonomy): Bacteria > Planctomycetota > Planctomycetia > Pirellulales > Lacipirellulaceae > JABDGM01. Next base: position 6,173 of record DATFGJ010000447.1, on the reverse strand, counting down.
CGGCTCGGTGAGCCAAAGTGTCGCCATGCCCGCGGTGGCAATGGCGCCGAGGAGAAGCGGAAACCAGAAGCGGGAAGCGGGTTTCAGCACGGCTGGATGGCTGGAGTCTCGATGCTTGGTACTCGATGGGGCGGCTGCGGCGTTTCCTCCAGCATCCAGCATCCAGCATCCAGCATCGAGAATCCAGGGCCTGCTTTAGTTGCCATTTGCCGGTCCCCGTGGTAAGCTGACTGGCGTTGGCTTGGCGAAATCTTTTCTTAGCGACTACCGTTCTTTAGGACGTTTCTCGCTGCCGGAACGCGAGACTGAGGCGGACAAAGCAGGGAGCGAGGAGCAATGAGCATGGAGTGATTCGAAACTCCGTGCTCCATACTCCCCGCTCTGAGTCCACTACCCTAGTCCTCAGCGGTGTGGAGGCCGGCCCACCATGGGAATTCGCGTTGAATGTCCCCACGGACACGTCTTCAAGGTCAAAGATAAATACGCTGGCAAGAAAGGGCTCTGCCCGCATTGCGAAGGCCAGGTGATCGTTCACGTTCCCGATGCGCTTACGGGCGACATGAGCGACGTGCTGCAGAAGGAGGCGATCCAGCGCCGCCAGGCAGCCCATCATCATGCCGCGTCGAGCAGTTCAAACATTTTCGACGATCCTGGCGAACTGGCCACGAGTGCTTCTGCGAGCGGCACCAGTGGCAGCTTGTTGGGCTCCAGCGTGATCCGCCACAACATCAAGTGCAAGTGCGGCGAGCACGTGCCGATGTGGTATGCGCGCTGCCCGGCATGCGGCGGGTATCTGGAGCACTAGATGTCGCCACCGTTCTTTTCCGATGCATGCGTCGCTTGCAGGTCGAATTGAGGCCGCAAGGTTCCGCCATAGGCGCTTGAGCCCGCGTTCTGCTACAGTTCGCGGCCTTTCTCCGGCGAATCGAACACGAGCGCCATTTGTGCCTGACGCCATGCTGCGACGCGACGCACTAATTCTTTTTTGTGTGCCTATGCTCGGGACGGCTTTGCTGGCCGGTTGCCAGTCGCTGTCGTGGCCGCAGGTGTGGCCGTTTCCGGAGCGCGAGCTGACGACTTACCACACGCCGTCGATGCGCGCCGATGCCCTGGAGCAGTTCGCGATGCGCTCCACGGGCGTCGATTCGCCCGAGCAGCGGGAAATCACGGATCAGCTTGCTCGGCAGATGCAGATTGAGCCCGACCCGCTCGTGCGGCAGGCCGTGGTGCGAGCGATCGCCGAATTCCGCACACCAATGGCGCAGCAAGTCCTTGAAGCCGGCCTGTCGGACGAAGACGTAGCAGTGCGAGTTGCATCCTGCCACGCGCTGGGACGGCGGGGAGACGCCATGTCCGTCGCGCCGCTGGCCAATTCGCTGCGAAACGACAAAGACATCGACGTGCGCCTGGCGGCCGCAGATGCGCTGGGCCAGACCAAATCGCAAGAGGCCATTCAGGCGCTCATCGTCGCGCTCGATGACCGCGACCCGGCATTGCAATATGCGGGCGTGCAATCGATGAAAGCGATCATGGGCGAGGACTACGGGGCGGATGTGCAAGCCTGGCGTCAAGTTGCGACCGGTGGAACGCCGCCGCCGCGAGAGGCGCCTTCGCTGGCCGAGCGCTTGAGAAGTGCCTCGCCGTTCTAGCAAGGCTGGGAGCGGGGAGACTTCAGTTTTTCTTGCCCCGTACTCCCCGCTCCATGCTCCCGGCTACCCTCCGCTAGCTGCCGGCGTCTTTGGAAAAATCTCGCAAGCCGGCAAGGTTTATCCATCCGACCACTCCACTGCGACGGCATTCTGAAGTCGCACAAGCTTCTGAATTCGCGACGCTATCGGCCCGATACCAAGGGAACGGGCTTCGACCCGGTCGGTGGGAGTCGAAGGGGAGCGGCGCATGCGGTTTCAGGTTTTATGGCTGGCCTCGGCCGGTGCTCTAGTCTTTTGGCTGAGCCTGGCCGCGGACGTTGGCAGCAAGCAGATTGATTCCAAATGGGCGGTCGGCAAGCCGTCGACGGTCGCATCGGCGTCGATTCCAGCGGATGAGCGGCGGCTGCTGCTGGATCACCTGGTGGGCATACATGCTCCGTCAATGCTGAAGCCGGTAGCTGTTCCAAGCATTTTGGGACAGTCGGTCAGCACGGCGCGTTTCACAAGCCGGCCGAACGGCGTCGAAGGCTGGCGACCGGCAAGCGAGCCTCTGGCGACACATAGCAACGTGCCCAAGCCAATCTTGGCTTCAACATCGCCGCCGAAGATTATCGACGACCCGCCCTTGCCGAATATCGAGCTTAAATTTCGGCCGGCCCGCATTGGTGCGCCGGTTCCCGCACCGTCGGCGGCAGATCCGCCATTTGAAGTCGAGTCTGGTGGCTTGCCGGAAGACGAATGTGGATTCGGCGATGGGCCGACGATAGCGCCCGATTTTGATGAGCCTACGTATGACGCGGCAACAACCGATGACGATATGCCGGCATCGGACACCGCCGATGGTGAAACCGCGCCGACCCCACCCCCGCTGAGCCGAGACGATGTCGATCGGGACGATACGTTGCCGGAGCTCGCTCCGCCGGCGGCCACCAGGCCGCTTCCGCCGTTGACGCGGCAGCTTGTTCAACTACGTGCGCGCGTGCGTAGCGTGTTGACGGGCTATTACCGCAAGACGCTCAATAGCCGCGATCACGATCCATGGGAGGTGATGCACGGCATGCTGGCGTATGGTGTGCACAGTCGCATCCGCCACGGTGGTCCGCGCGGCAAACCGGTGACGTCGGTTGGCTGGCTTTGCTTCAACAAGCCATGCAAAGGCCAGACGCTGATGCACCTGACACGCTACGGCGAATTGCGGGCCAAATACGGCGTGGGATTGCAGGGGCACCTGGGGCAGCTGCTCGCCATGTTGGCCCAGTGCCAGGTGTCGGCCGATTATCCCATCCGCATTGGCAGCCAGGAATTCACGATCCACGACTTGATCGAGGCCGAAAAGACGACTTGCTATCCCGATTCCGAGCTGACCTTCAAGCTGATTGCGCTGCAGTATTATCTGGACCTTAACGACACTTGGGTGAACGACCAGGGCGATCCGTGGGATTTTCCGCGGTTGGTGCGCGAGGAGCTGGCCCAGCCGATTCGCGGCGCAGCCTGCGGCGGCACGCATCGTTTGTCAGGGTTGAGCTTAACCGTAAAACGGCGTCTTGCGCGCGGCGAGCCGCTCGATGGCGAATACGCGCTGGCGGCCGATTTCGTCGAGAAGTATCACCAGTACGCGTTTCGCCTGCAGAACCGCGACGGCAGCTTGAGCACTTCGTGGTTCCAGGGGCGCGGCGACGAAGACGACATCGATCGCCGCATCAAGACGACCGGCCACATGCTGGAATGGCTCTGTTATTCATTGAGCGACGAAGAGCTGCGCGACCAGCGCACGATTCGCGCGGTGAGCTACCTGGCGAACCTGATGTATTCCAACTACGACCACGAGTGGGAAGTTGGCCCGGTAAGCCATGCCACCCATGCACTCTTGCTTTACGATGAGCGCGTTTTTGTGCCGTACGACTCGCCGGAATATGCGGTGTCATATCGGCCGAAGCCGGCCACGGCAACGCGCACGCGGCCGACCTCTGCCCACCGTTGAACTAGCGCAACTACGCATTGAATAAGCCGGTGTGACGCAGTACATTGCCTCAGTCGTCGAAAGCCGGGAGCGCGGAGTACAAGCGGACCGCACTCAACTGTCTTACTCTTTGCTCCACCGCTCCTTGCTCCCGGCTCCGTGCTCCGTGCTCTCTCCTGCTCGCTCGCCCATGGCCACGCCGCGCAAATTCAGTGATCAGCTCTTGGCGTTTTGCGAGTTGGCCGATCGCTTAGCCACGACCCACGATGCCGACGCGATGCTGTTTTTGATGGAGCATCCCACGGATTGGGTACGATTGCGTCAAGCGACCGGCCAGCACACGGTGTTATTGGCCGGTGACACCGCGGCCACGCTGGAAGGGGCCCCCCAGGAAGACTTTGATACGATCCTGTTGAACATGCCGGCGGAGACGCCGGTCTACGAGCGCTTGACGCAGGCGCTACTGGAGGGCGTGGCAGAAGACTTGCTGCCGCCGGGGGCGACGGTCGTTGCGGTCTACAGCGGCTTTGAGCCGATGGTGATCGACTCGCTCAGTATCATTCGGCTGGGAGAACACTTGGGCCAATTGACCGTGCGCGACTTGCGGCAGCTGAAGACGCGAATCCCGTTGGAAACGCTGAAGACCGTGGTCGACCTGGCGGTCGACATCGGCCGGGAGGGCCGCGAGGGAAAGCCCGTGGGAACGCTGTTTGTCGTGGGCGATCACCGCAAAGTGCAGAGCTTCTGCCGTCCAATGGGCTTCGACCCGCTTCGCGGCTACAGCCGGGCCGATCGCAATCTGGCCGACGCGAAAGTTCGCGAAGGCGTGAAGGAGATTGCGCAGCTCGACGGGGCGTTCATCGTGTCGTCGGACGGGCACGTTGTGGCCGGCGCGCAGCAGATCAACGCGCCGCGTTCGACCGACCTGTCGTTGCCAAAGGGATTTGGGGCCCGCCACTGGGCCGCCGCCGAGATCAGCCGTGCGACCGCCGCCGTCGCCATTACCGTGAGCGAATCGACGGGCACCGTGCGGCTGTTTCAAAATGGCGAGATCATGCTGCGCATCGAACCATTCCGCCGAGCAATGAAGTGGATCGATTTCGACGTGGAGCCGACTCCGGCCAGCCCCGAAAAGGAATGACGAATTACTGAATGACGAATATGGCGAGACGATTCGTTATTCGCCATTCGTCATTGCCGCGAGAAGCTCCGTTGCAAAATCGCCAACTTCACGCAGCGCCTGGTCGCGCGGCTTATCAGCCGCGGTCGCGATGCGGCGCACGATAGCCGAGCCGACGATGAGGCCGTCGGCGACGGGCGCGAGCAGTTTCACGTGCTCGGGCTGGCTGATGCCGAAGCCGATGCAGATGGGGAGATCCGTCTGCGTGCGCAGCCAGCCGACGTTCTCGACGAGTTCATTTGGGAGCGCCGTTCGCTCGCCAGTGATTCCGGCCACCGATACGTAGTACAGGAAACCTGTGGAAGTTTCCGCGATTCGCACGGCTCGTTCGCGCGGCGTGGTGGGCGTCACCAGTTGAACGAGGCTCACATCGCGGCTACGGCAAATGCCGGCCAGCTGGTTAGATTCTTCGACCGGCAGGTCCGGCACAATCAATCCGGCAATTCCCCGCTTGCAGACATCCTCGACATACTTCTCCAATCCGTGGCGATAGACGATGGCGTAGCTGACCATTGTGACAAGGGGCGCGCTGAGTTTGGGGGCCAGTTCGCCGAGCGTTTTGAAAATATCGTCCAGCTTGATCTTGTGCTTAAGCGCCCTTGTGTAAGATGCCTGAATCACGGGCCCATCGGCAATCGGATCGCTGTATGGAATTCCGACCTCGCACAAATGGCACCCACGCGCCGCCAGCTCCCTTAAGACGGCCGCCGTAAAGTCCAAATCAGGATCGCCCGCCGTCACGAACGGCATGAGCGCCTTACGATTCGTGCGCTTCAGATCGTCGAAGAGACCGTCGATTGTAGCCATTTAGCGAATCGCGAGGCGGCGCTGAGAATTTGAAGGTGGTTACCAGGCCATTTTAACCTTGGGGCACCGAACATGTTAGACGCTACGCGTTAAGGTTACGGCGCTGTCTGGAACGATAGGTGCCGCGGATGGTATAATCTACGACCAGCTCACCGTTGCGAAGCGCCCATATGTCAGGCATCTCATCTTCGACTGATCCAGGCGCGCCTAGCCATGTTCCCGTTATCGGCGAACCTGCTTGGGATTTGGCGCTTTTGTATCCAATGCAAGGTGCTTGGAGCGATGTTGAATACTTGGCACTCACCGCGGGAACGAACCGATTGGTCGAACTTTCTGATGGCAATGTCGAGGTTCTACCAATGCCGACATCGTCGCATCAGCGCATCTTATTGTTCTTGTTCACACAATTGCAGGCCTTCGTCTCGCCGAAAAAACTTGGAGAAGTGTTGTGTGCCGCGTTGCGAGTTAGGATTCGCCCAGGAAAGTTTCGCGAACCTGATCTGCTTTTCATGAAAGAGGAGCATCGCAATCGGATTGGCGAGGAGTATTGGGATGGCGCCGATTTGGTGATGGAAGT
>DATFGJ010000446.1:0-5657 GCA_035249585.1 Lacipirellulaceae bacterium | reverse complement strand
GCTGTTAGTCCACAAACGCAAACTCGTTACTCATCAAAAGCACTTGCGCCAATTGCTCCCAACGCGAGAGCTGCGGCGCCGTCGCCGGCGATGGCGGCTCAACGTCGCTCACAAACGCCAGCGCTTCGGCAGACTCTTCCGCCGTTGGCTCGCGACCCAGCGCATGTTGAAACAACAGGGCGATCCGCGCTGCTTTGGCCGAATCATTCTCCGCGGCCGCTCCTTCGGACGTGTTCGCGGTGCGCGCGGCGAGGTGGGCGGCCTGTTCCATCACAAAAGGGCTATTCATGAGGAAAAGGGCCTGCTGCGGCGCGACGGTTTGCGGCCGCTCGGGCGTATGCGTATTCGGGTTGGCGAAGTCGAACGTGCGGAAGAACGCCGGCAGGTTCTGGCGTTCGATGAACCCATACACCGCGCGCCGGGTCGGGAACGGCGAAGCAGTGAGCGGAACCGAGGGACCGCCGATTGTCGCATCAAGGCGCCCGGCAGCCGCGAGTACACTATCGCGAAGCGACTCCAAGTCGAGCCGGCGGCGATTGGCGCGCCACAGCAGCAAGTTTTCGGGATCGACCGCCAAGCACTCGGGCCGTTCGTTGCTGGCTTGCCGATACGTGCTTGAGAGCACGATGCGGCGGATGAGGCGCTTCGTAGACCAGGCATCATCCATCATCTTACAGGCCAACCAATCGAGAAGCTCAGGATGAGTCGGCGGCGCGCCGCGCGAACCGAAGTCGCTGGTTGTATTCACCAATCCACGCCCGAGTAAGTATCCCCACACGCGGTTGACCCACACCCGGGCCGTGAGCGGATTCTCGCGGCTGGCGATCGTTTGCGCGAGCTCAAGTCGGCCGCTCCCATGCTGAAATGGCTTCGGTTTGTTTTCGGGCGCGAGACATGTAAGAAATCGTCGATCCACCTTGGGGCCGCGGTTCCCAGGGCTGCCGCGGAGAAATATCACTGGGTCGACCAGCCGCTCCGCTTCGACGAGCATGGGCGGCGCATCGTCGCGAGCTTTTTCCTGCGAACTGGCAAAGACGCCATACAACGCGTAGTAGTCGCCCGCGCTGATCGGGTCGTACTTGTGATCGTGGCAGCGGGCGCAAGCCACGGTGAGTCCCATCAGCCCGCGCGTCACCACGTCGATGCGATCGTTGATGATGTCGTGCCGGTTGTTCAAAAAGCGCCGGCCAAGCGTAAGAAAACCCATCGCCGGTACGCAGGCCGGATCGCCAGTCTGGTCGGCCGCCAGCTGCGCGACGATGAATTCGTCGTAAGGCCTGTCGGTTGCGAAGCTGCTGATCACCCAGTCGCGATACTTATAGGCATGTTTGTAGTTGCGGTCCTCCTCGAAGAGATATCCTTTTGTGTCGGCATAGCGCGCGATGTCGAGCCAATGGCGGGCCCAGCGCTCGCCGTATTGCGGCACAGAGAGCAGCCAGTCGACCGTGGCTTCGTAGCGGGCGTCGCTAGGATCGCCCTCAAACTCCGCGAGCTCTTTGGCGGTCGGCGGCAGGCCGATAAGGTCGTAATATACTCGCCTCAAAAGCGCGCGTGGCGGTGCCTGCGGCGACGGCGACACGCCAACCTTTTCGAGCTTCGCCACGATAAAGCGATCGATCTCGGATCGCGCCCAAGCCCGATCCGTGACCTTAGGCACAGTCGACTTCTGCGGCCGTTGATAGGCCCAATGGCTGTACGGGTCAGTCGGCGCGGCCGCATCTGCTTTTCCAGCGGCGGCCTCCGTACGTGGGTCTGGGGCGCCGAGCGCGACCCATTTTATAAAGTCGTCGATCACCTTATCGGGCAACTTGCCCGAGGGCGGCATCTCGAGCGATTCGTATCGCAGTGCCGAAATCAATAAGCTGTCGTCGGGTTTGTAGGGCACGATTGCTGTGCCGGAGTCGCCGCCCTTTCGCAGACCATCGGCCGAGTCAAGCCGCAGGCCGCCCTGCAGCACCTTCGCCGTTCCAGAATGACATTCATAGCAGCGCTCGACAAGGACGGGCCGGATGTTTGTCTCGAAAAACTCAACGCCTTCGGGCGTGGCCGTGGATTCGCCGAGCCGAGGCGGACCGGCCGTCGTGGCTTGTCCTTCTGCTGTTACAGGTGCCGCTCGGCTCGCGGCACCTACTAGCAGCAACATGGCGATAGCCGTCAAACGTCGGCGGTCGTAACGCATCGGGCGGTTGTACCCCTTTGGCATCGACGACGCTGCGCGGCAGGTGGGAGCGCCGCTGGAGGGAAAAACATGCGCCTTCTTGGGCCGCTGCCATTTTATCCGTGGCGAGCGCATCGTGCACCCGGAAATGGGCGGAAAACGCACCTCTGGCTGGGAATAAACCGGGCCCCGCAGTACGATGAATGACTGGCAAACCGAGGAAGGAGAAAATCATGCGCATCGCGCTCTCGCTTTTGCGAACGTCTTTCCGTCTGACTCTGCGGCGGGGGCTTCGTCTAGCGATTCTGCTGTGCTTCGTCGCCTTCATGTCGACCGACGTTGCAGCCCAGCTGGGCGGCAGCGCGGGTTCCGGCGGTGCGTCCCAGTCGGGTGAACCTGACGCCAATCCGCAAGGTCCAGACGCTAATCGGGGCGGAGCGGCGAACGCCGATTTCGATTCGCTCATCGACCTGATTATTTCGACCGTCGCCTCCGAGACATGGGCGGAGAACGGCGGCGGCGAGGCGGAAATTCGCCCGTTTCCCGGCGGTGTCCTGGTCGACGCGGCCGGAACGCTGAAGCTCAAATCGCGCGATGCCCCGGCCGGCGGCAAGGCGAACGACCTTGTCGCAAAGCGTGGCGTCGCACCGCGCCAAAACAGGGCGCTTCCCGGAGCGGCGCGGCAATCAAGCGCCTTGCGCTACGTGTCGCTGCCGCGGTTGGAGCGCGAGATTGCGCGACGCCAGGCGGCACGGCAACCTCTTGATGTGGAAATGCTCACGCTCGCCGGCCTCGAGCGCGTGCGATACGTGTTTGTCTATCCCGAATCGGGCGACTTGGTTCTCGCCGGACCGGCCGGCGATTGGCGCGTCGACGCCGACGGCCGAATTGTTTCCGCGCAAAGCGGCGATGCCATCGTTCGGCTCGATGATTTGATCGTGCTTCTGCGACGTGGCGAAACCTCGGCCGAAAGCCATTTCGGCTGCTCCATCAATCCGCGGCAAGAAGCGCTGGCAAAGACGCAGGCGTTTCTGGCCGCATCGAGCCAGCGTCCTTTGCAGCCGGGCCAGCGAAAGCGCTGGCTGCAAAGCTTGAGAGACACGGTTGGCATGCAGGATATCGAGGTGTTCGGCGTCGACCCGGCAAGCCGCGTGGCCGGTGTGCTCGTGGAAGCCGATTATCACATGAAACTCATCGGCATGGGTCTGGCGGACGGCGTCAGCGGCGTCGACAGCTATCTTGATATGATCAAGGACTGGAGTGAGCAATCCGGGGCGGCCTCGCCGCCGGCGATGTCAGTGCTCCGCTGGTGGTTCGCGCTCGACTACGAATCGATTCGCACGACACCCGATTCCGACGCGTTTGAGCTCGTCGGCCAGGGCGTTCGTGTGCTAAGCGAGAACGAGCTGCTGGCCGAGCAAGGCAAACGCGTGCACACTGGCCAGAGCGAGCCGCTCAATAGTCAGTTTGCCGAGGACTTTACGGCGCATTTCGCCGAACTGGCGAAGAAGTACCCGGTATATAGCGAATTGCGGAATATCTTCGACCTGGCGATGGCCGTCGCGCTCATTCAATCGAACGGACTCTTGGAGCGCGCCAGTTGGCAACCAGGCGCATTGATCCACGCTGAGCAGCTGCGCTTACCGCAGCAGGCCGTTCCGCGGCAGGTTGAGACCGTAGTAAATCACCGCTTAGTGAACCGGCGTCAGATCATCGCCGGCGTGAGCGGTGGCGTGATGGTGGCTCCGAGCGACGTGCTCGCCGCGGCAAAAGGCTACGATGATGACGGTGACCTCGCTAAGAATCGGCAAGCGGCCCCCGCCGAAATCGCAGCCGGCGCCTGGTGGTGGGACGCCGAGTAGCACTTAGGCGAGTCACTCCGAGACTCGCATGATATTAGATAGCTAAATCGGTGCACGGGCCGCGGTCACTTAGACCGACTGCGGGCCGCTGTCGTTTTCGTCAGCGGCTCCGGTTCCCACTCCTCTTCCTCCTCGGACTCATCTTCTTCCCACTTGTCAGCATCGTTCTCTCCTGAGTCGTCGTCTTCGAACTCCTCGTCCTCGCCGGATTCCGCCTCGTCGATCTCCTCTTCCTCGTCGAACAATTCCTCTTCGGGTTCAGCCTCAAGCTCTTCGTCTTCCCATTCTTCGTCATCCACAGCCTGGGCCACAGACTCGTCTTCGTATTCGTCTTCTACCTCGTCAGCGGCAGGCGTAATCTTATTGCGCCGCGGCGGATGCCCTGTCGCAATCGCAGCCGGCCGCTTTTCGCGAGCCGAGTCGTCCCCGACCCCGGTTGATGTGCGAGCAACACTATGCGGGGCAACGGTGATGCCTCTCGTAGCGGCCGCAGATGCGGCCTCGCCGCTTGTATCGCCACGATTGCGCGCCTCCCACTCCTCGAGGGAAATCAGCACGTCGCGGGCCTGCGCGCCGTTGTACTGTCCCACGACGCCGTCCTCGGCCATGAAGTCGATGAGCCGGGCCGCCCGGCCGTAGCCGATGCCCAGCGCCCGCTGCAGCAGCGACACGCTTCCGCGCCGCTCGCGCACGACGATGTCGACGGCCGTTTCATACAACTCGTCGCGGCTCTGGAAATTGCCGCCGCCGGCCGCTTCCAACTCGTCCTTGGTCTTCAGTTGTAACAGTTCGCCGGCAAACTGCGGGTCATCCGTACCCACAAAATCCACCACGCGCGTGATCTCATCATCGGACAGATACGTACCTTGACCGCGAAGCATCGTGCTGGTGCCCGGCAGAAGGAAAAGCATGTCGCCGTTGCCCAAAAGTTTCTCCGCGCCCATTTCGTCCAGCACAACCCGGCTATCGGTCCGGCTGGCAACCTGGAACGCGATGCGTGCCGGCAAGTTTGATTTAATCAAGCCGGTGATCACATCCACGGTCGGCTTCTGGGTGGCAAGAATTAGATGGATGCCGACGGCCCGGCTTTTTTGCGCCAAGCGAATGATATGCTGCTCGACGTCCTTGCCGGCCGTGAGCATGAGGTCGGCCAGCTCGTCGGCGACAATCACAATGTACGGCAGTTGCCGCGGGATTTGCCGCCACTCATCCTCGCTTTCGGGACGGATGCGGTTCCGAAGCTCATCGTCGCCCAATTGGTTATACACGCTGACATGCCGCACGCCGGCGCGCGACAGAAGCTGGTAGCGCTCCTCCATCTTGTCGACAGCCCAGGCCAGAATCGCCTCGGCCTTGCGCATGTCCGTGACCACCGGATGCATCAAGTGCGGCAGCTTGCGGTAGCCGTTCAGCTCGACCATCTTGGGGTCAATCATGAGCATGCGGACCTCGTCGGGCCCGCGCGTCATGAGCATCGACACAATGATCGAGTTGAGGCACACGCTCTTGCCTGTGCCCGTGCGCCCGGCGATCAGCAGGTGCGGCAGCGCCGCCAGGTCGACGACCATCGGGTTGCCGGCGACGTCCTTGCCCAGGTACACGGGGATTTTCATCCGCTTGGCCCGGCCGTTGGTTTC
>DATFGJ010000445.1:0-9871 GCA_035249585.1 Lacipirellulaceae bacterium | reverse complement strand
AGCCAGGAAAACGTGGGGGCGCCGCTCGCCGACAGGTAGTTTTTATGGAAGTTTTCAGCGTAAAGAATGGTCGTGGCGGCGCCGTCCGTGATGGCTCCGATACGCGTCTTCGGGCTTCTGCCGCGATTCCGCTCGAAGTCTGCCTTGCTGAAGAAGACACCGTTGTTCGGGGAGTCGCCCAGGAAATTGTTGCCGTCCCAATCCCAAGCGCCGGTGTTAGCGCTGTAACTAAGGCCAGCAATGTTGGCCTGGGATTCGGCGTCGGTATTTGACGGGCAGATAAAGACGTCCATGCTAGGAATCGGAACGGCCAGCGGATCGCCGCTGGGATTGAGCGGCGGCTGGACGATCTGGTCCCAAATATCCTGACGTTCGAGTCGCGGCAACAGCATCGTCGCCCAGCTAAAGCCAGCAACTTCGTTTTGTAGCTGCGACGCAGTTGGATTCGCGAAACTGACGACGATGAACTTCCCTTCCGTTCCGTCGTAATCGATGTGCGCCCATACGTTCTTCGCGCGCTTGATGAACTGTGAATAGCCGGGGAATTCTCCCTTGGCCGTCTCATGGGCGATCGTGGCCAGGGCCACATTCTTCATGTTATTCGTACATTGAGTTTGCCGCGCATTTTCGCGCACGGCCTGCACGGCCGGCAGCAACAGGGCCACCAGCATGCCGATGATCGTGATCACGACCAATAGTTCGACGAGCGTAAAACCAAACCGACGATTCGGCCGACGATGAGATGAGCCGGACATTGTCTTGTCTCCCAGACCTCTGTTCACTCCTGACGCCCCGGGACCAGAAAGAGTCAGAGTAATTATCGCCGAATGGCGTAAAAAATGCCAGCGACTTAGTGTTCGCTGTCAACAACGTTTTCTATTGCCCTGAAAGGGCAAGATACGAGAGCCCAGGGCGAAGCCTCGCCGTGGCGAGGCGCAGCCCTGGGTTTACGGCCGCGAAAACGTCATTAAAGCCCTGAAAGGGCGAGATTCCAGCTCGTCGTGTGCCGCCCTTTCAGGGCTTTAGACTTTGGGGGGCGACCGATACCCAGGGCTTCGCCTCGCCATTGGCGAGGCTGCGCCCTGGGCTGTCATATGCTGGCCCTTCGGGCCAGTCGGGACAAGCGCTGCGTTTTACCCAGGCCGGCGCACGCTCTTAAGACCTACCTCTGCGGTGGCGGCGCGACTTGGCCGGTGCCGGCGCGCAGAATGCCCTCGAAGCTGATCGTAATGCCCACGGCGTCGCCCACCATGTCGAGCAGGTTCCGCATCCCGTAATCACTGCGTTTGAGCTCCACCTGGCAAAGGAAGCCGGTGCGCTGGTCGCCGAACGGGCCCTTGCCTTCACCCAGCATGCGCAAAGGAAGCGTTACCTGCCGCGTGACGCCGTGAATAGTGAGGTTGCCGGTCACGTTGTAGAGGATGCTGCCAGCCGGCGCATTGGTGGCCAGTGCGCAGCTGGTGGATTCGAACGTGATCGTGGGGAACTCCTGGGTATTCAGGAAATCCGGGCTGCGAAGATGCTTGTCGCGTTCGGCGTGGTTTGTGTCGATGCTATCGGTTTGAATCGCAAATGCGAACCGGCAATCGGCCGGATCGGACTGATCCAGAAGATAGCTCCCGCCCGCCTGGCGAAACACGCCGTAGGTGTAACTCAGCCCGGTATGACCAACGCTGAACACGACCGACGTATGGGCCGGGTCGATGGCGTAGGTTTCGGCTGCCAGTGCGCCATCTCGGCTGCTCAAGAGTGAGACCAATGAAAAGAGTAGGACGTACTTAATGCGGGCAATCATGGTCGCCTCCTTGGTTTGCGACTTGAAATGGGGTTGCACAGTTTTGCGATATGACTGTACTCGAAGCGGCCGATTTCTTGCGACATCAATCGGCCCGGCCAGCATGTCCCGGCTACAGGGCCGGACTATCTTGGTGCGGCCGTGGAATGATATATCCGGACGATTTTTGTCTGGCCGCGGAGAGATAGATTAGGCCACTGCTTCTCGTCGCCCGGCGGCCGCATTATCATAAAGCGAGCGTGCCGCGCCACGGCAATGCCTACCCCCGCCTGAAAGGTTAACGATGAACGGTTTGCTGCTCGGTTTGGCCATCGGACCCGCGTTTCGCCCGTTTCTGGCACAAGAGGAGAATCTGTTCGAAGAAGACGGCCAGCCGATATTGACGCTCGCAATCATTGCATTATTGCTGATCGCGGCGTTTGTGATCGCAATCGTGCTATTCAATTACGGCAAGCTGTGGCTGCAAGCGCTGATGTCCAACGCGCATGTCAGCCTGTTGAGCCTGATCGGCATGAGTTTCCGGCAAGTTCACGCCCGCACGATCGTGGAAGGCAAGATCATGGCATTGCAGGCCGGCGTGGGGACGGATCCTCTCACCGGCATTACCACGCGGCGACTGGAGGCACACTACCTGGCCGGCGGCAACGTGCCGCGAGTGATCCATGCGCTCGTCGCCGCTCATCGGGCCGACATCGACTTGGATTTCGATCGAGCGGCGGCCATCGACCTCGCCGGTCGCGACGTGCTGGATGCCGTTCGCACGAGCGTTTACCCGAAGGTAATCGACTGCCCCGACGTGGAGAAATCGGGCCGCACCACGCTCAGCGCCGTGGCCAAGAACGGCGTCGAACTGCTGGTTCGCGCGCGGGTAACCGTCCGCACGAATTTGGCGCAGTTGATCGGCGGGGCAACTGAAGAAACGATCATCGCCCGCGTCGGCGAAGGCATCATCACATCGATCGGCTCCGCCGCAGATCATTTGCAAGTGATGGAGAACCCGGATCGCATTTCGAAGGCGGTGCTGGAGCGCGGGCTGGACGCTCACACGGCGTTTGAAATCGTGTCGATCGACATCGCCGACATCGACATCGGCGAGAACATTGGGGCCCGGCTGCAGGCCGATCAGGCGGAAGCCGACACGCGCAAGGCCCAAGCCCTGGCTGAGCAGCGGCGGGCCAATGCAATTGCGCGCGAGCAAGAGATGCGCGCCGAGGTCGCTGCCAACCGGGCCATGGTGTTCCTGGCCGAGGCGGAAGTGCCGCGAGCGATGGCCGACGCGTTTCGAAAGGGAAATCTCGAGGTGCTGGATCGCAATGGCCGAGCCTAGCCAGCTCTGCGACTATCGAAGCACACGATCATAAGACAACTAACCGTTGACTTGCGTTTTGAGGGCTCGGTTAAACGCGTCGCGAATTGCCTGCTCAGTTTCAGGATCGGTCTCGGTGATTAGGCGCCATTCGCCGTTCTCGTACACCAATTCGTAGTCTCGTTGGCCCTCGTCCGGCCGGCGGGCAACAAACTGCTCCGTCTCGCCGGGCGTTGCTCGCCGCTTCTCGTTTTTCGAACCGGCTCCCCCGACAAGATCCGAATCGAAGATTTCCTGGCCGTTCTCCTCGTCGGATTCGTCGGTCAGATCGCTGGCCACCGACGGCTCTTCCTCGTCCTCCGGAACGGTCTCCTCCCGAGTGCGCTGAATCGAGTAGCGGGACTGGCTAGTGACCGTGATGATGGCTCGGTAGGGATCGCCTTCGTTTGTTGGGTGAATGAGCTTATGACTCACCTCATTCTTGCCTACCATCATGCTTTGCCCGCTCTCTTGACGTATTACAAAGCCGATGGGGATATCCTCGATGCCGCGCCGGAATGTTTCCACTATCAGCTTGAAGCTTTCTTCCGGCCCGGGCTTCTGTGTCGTTTTAGCGCCACTCCCTGAAGCACCCGAAGTCGACTCGTTGGCGCAGCCCGCGAGACTGGCGCCTAACAGCCCGACACTTAAAATCACCGCAGATAGGAAAACAACACGCTTCATCTCAATGTCACCTGCAATAAACTCGGTTTACGGTTTCTACTGCTTGCGATCGCTTCACCGGACAACTATAGATCGCTGAACGGGTCCTCTTCTCCGCCGGGCACCTGCTCAGCCGTCGGCGTTTCTTCAGCCTGCGGCGTTTCTTCAGCGTCCGGCGTGGCTTCAAATTCCGGCCCGTCTTCCGCTTCTAACTCGGGCGGACGTACGGGCCCCGCAGATGGAGGCGCTGTCGCGGATGCTTCTTCTGGTCGCGCTGGATCGTCGCGGAACGGGTCGTCGGTTACCACCGGTCCCGCTGCCTCGCGGGTCGGCTGGGGCGGCGTCGCTCCCGTCTCAAGCCCTCGCCGCGTGCGCTGCGACAGCTCCTCGACCGAAAGCGGCTCTGGGCCGCCAGGTCCAAGCAGCCGATCTAATGGGATCACGATCCGCCGGCGCAATACGTGTTCGTCGCGGCTTTCAATTTGCGGCGGCTGGCGGCGAACTCGCTGATCCGGTTGAGCCGGTTTTAGCGCCACCTGTCGGGAGCGTGCCTCTCGGCGGTATCGCTCCAGCATCAGACGGTGGCCTCCTTGCACTCGCTCCAGCGCCTGGCCGACGGCAAACCGCTGCGGATGCTGCGCTTCGACGCTCGCGCCCACCATCATGTCGCCGCGAGCTTCATCCAGCCGGCCCAGACGCACGAGGCTTAGGGCGCGAAAATAATAGATCCGCGGATCTTCCGTTTCGAGTGCCAAGGCTTGCGATAAATTCGATTCGGCTTCGCTCGATCGGCCGGCAAAGTATGCATTGACGCCCTGGCTGTAAAGCCGGTTCAGCTCGCTCGGCTGCTGGCCGCGAACCGCTTGAAGCGCGAGCGCCGCAAAGCCGACGGCCAACACGGCTGCGAGATAGCGGGGGATATACATCATGCGCCTCCGTATTGGTCAGGCTGGCGATCGAATCACCCGGCCCTTCGCAATGGTTCGGTTTGCGTAACTGGAGCGCCGCCGCGGAGCTCGTCGATCTTCGCCTTGGTTTCGTCGTATTTTTCGTATTCCATGCGGTTGACCGACTCGCGGCTCAAGCCGAGCCCTTCGGCTTTTTCCCAAGCCTCAACGGCTTCGCGATTCTCACGCGCCAGCAGATGGGCCAGGGCCTTGTGGAAGTATTTCGACGCCGTCGGGTTGTCCGTGACGGATAGCTCCAAATCCGCGATGGCTTGGCTGTATTGGCCGCGCGCAATATACACAATCGCGCGCGTGTCGAGGATATCCGAGTTCGGACCGAGAATGCTGGCTGCCTCGTTTACCAGTTTCAGCGCATCCACATCACTGCCGGCCGCCGGCCCGGCCAGCGCGATGAGGTAGGCCAGATTGTTCAGCACAATCGCACGGCGCAGGCCGACGAGATCCTTATGGTCCAGCAGCTTGCGATAGAGCGCGGCCGCTTCGTCGTAATTGCGCTGGATGTCGCGAAAATCGGCTTTGAGCATTTGGAGTGATATCGAATCTGGACTCTCCAACAAGCCGATTTCAAGCCAGCGCTCGATCTGTGGGTCATATTGCTCAGCGACCTGATCACGTTTCTTCCGCACCACGTCGAGCGCAGCTCGCAAGATATCAGGAATCCTGTCCGGCTGGTAAATCTCGTTCAGTTTCTCGAAGGCCTTATCGACGCCGCGATGCGTTCCCAGGAAGACGGCCAGGGCATACGACATCGCCGGTTCGCGGGCGGCCAGTTGCGTATAAATCTTCTCGGCCGTGTCGAGGTCGTCGAGCTCCACGAACAAATCGGCGAACATCAAGAGCGTTCGCAGCTGCTGCGAGTTAATCTCCTGAATGGCCGCGATATCGGGCAACTGTCGCAGCAACTCGGCGCGAGCCTGTGGCTGCATGTCGAGCTTGTCGAACAAGCGAACCGCGAGTTCGAACGACGCCGCGCTATTTGGCGCCAGCTGCCGGAGTTTTGTGATATGCGCCTTGGCTTTGTTGATCGACTGCTGGTCGCCCCGAGCCAGCAGCCTTCGCGCGTAAGCTTCCCGCGCACGGGGCGACTCGGAATACCGGTTCGTGACGATGTCCATTTGGCTGATGTATCTGCGCCAATCGCCGAGCGCGTAATACAGCTCAGCAAGGATTAGCTCCTCTTCCTCGCCGAGGGCCTGGGCCTGCGACTCGCGCACATCCTCGAGATAATCCCTGGCTTTCATGCGCGACTCGGGTTCCGGCCGAGTGTGAAGAATTCGCGCCATTTCCAACTTGTCCTCCACGGAAAAGATTCCGGCTTGCTGATTGGAAGTGAGCAACTTCTCGGCCTTGACAAGACTTTGATAATCGCCGGTGGCGCGCGCCTCGGCCGCGAGCAGCCGAGCACCCATTCGCCGGGCCCACTGCACGCTGGGATCGTTGGCCGCGATTTTTCCTTCAGCGCCGGCGCGCAAGATCTGGTTGAGCAGCGGCGCCGCCTTCTGTTGCCGATCCGGCATAGGGTACACTGGTCCCAGATAAAACGCGGCCAGCTGCTGGGCGCGCGGCAACTCGCCGGGCTTTGCCTCATAGACGGCCCGATACATGGTTTCAGCATCAAACCAACGGCGCAGCGCCTCGTAGCTTTTGGCCAAAAACAGCTGCAGGTTGTCGCCGTTCAGCGCCAATTGGGCATCGCGAAGCGCCTTTTGTGCCTGATCGTCATCTCTCAGCGTCAAGTAGTACGTAATCAGCGCGTACCATGCATCCGGGAATTCGGGCTGCAAGTCAACGACGCGCCGCATGGCCTCGATGGCCTTGTCAAGCGACTGCTTGCGCTCTTCGTCAGTTAGCTCCGCTTGTCGGGCCACGCGGAACAACAACTGACCGTAGATGTAGTGCGTCTGCGGGTTTTCCGGATCGCGTTCGGTAGCGGCGCGGGCTTCCTTTAATGCGTCTTCTCGCTTCTTGGTAAGGAACAGAATCTCAGGATAAAGTGCGCCAAGCAACGTTTGGCGATGCGGTTCGGAAAGCCGCTCCATTTGCTGCCCTGCCTCGGCATAGCGGCCGAAGCCGTATAGCAAACGAATGTGCTGCGCGACGGCTCTCGGGTACAGCCGGCCGCGCTTGGCCGCCTCGTCATATTGCCTCAGCGATTGGGCATAGTTTTCGGCCTGCAATTCCAGTTCGGCACTAACCACATACGGCTCGTGCCAATCGGGGCGCTGTTCCTGCGCCCGGTTCACCAGCTGCCGGATTTCATTGATTGCCTCTTTGCCCACCTCGCCCCGCTGCAGCTGCGAAAGCTTGCGGCGGGCCTCGGTGAACAGCCAGTTGCTGTCGTTGCGGTCTTTAACGATTTCCAAAATCTTCTTTTGGGCTTCCTGCATGCCGGCATCATCGCCGGCGTCCAGCGCCAACATGAATAGCGACATCCGCAGCGGCAGCTCGTTGGGCCGGTTGTCGGCCGCCAGTGAAAGATATTGGCGGGCCTCATCCATCATGCCCAGCGTCAGATACTTCTGCGACATGCCGCCCCACAGCTCGACCTTTTCCTGCGCCGGCCAGTTATCAATGCCCTCGGACAAGCCCGCCAGCTCGGCCCGCAAATCGTCCTTCTTCATTGCGATCAGGATATCGGCCTTGTCAAGCCGCAGCTCCGCCAGGGCGTCCTCCCGGTCCTTGAATTGGTTGGCCATTTTTTGCCACATTTCCAAGGCCTTTTCCGGGCCGGCCTTCGGATTGAGCCGGAACAACTGCACATACACGCGCGTGATCAATAGATCGTTCGGCTTGAGTTTGTTTGCCTCGGCTAGGGCTTTGGCCGCGCCATCGTAGTCCTCGCGACTCATCATCAGCTGGGCTTCGAAGACTTTGAGCGATGGCTCATCCATCTTCTTTTCTTTCGCAAATTCCCTGACCTTGGCTTGGAGCGCGGGCCAATCCTGCTGCTCTTTGGGCTTCTTGAGCATCTCATTGAGCTCTTGCTCTAATTCGCTGGACGGCTCGGCATCGCGACCGGCCATCGCGCCGACGCGCGCCCGGCCGAGTTTGCCCAATTCATGTTCGGGGTTGGCCGCCACGACCATCTCGTAATAGTCATAGGCCAGGTCGTGCCGGCCCAAGCGCTCGTTACTCAGGCCCAAGAAGTAGTCGGCTTCAACGACGTTCAGCCCGAATCGGGGCGCGTTTACCAATCGCGGCTTGAGTCGACCCAGCGCTTCCACGGCGGCTTGCCATTTTTCCTCCAGGACCAAAATCTTCGCTTCGAACCATTCCGGGAACTCGGGCGGGAAGCCGGCCCGCTTCATATCTTCGATGGTTCGCCGCAAGGCATCGACTTCGCGCGCATTGAACTGAAAGTCGGCCTTGACGATCATGAGCATGCTGATTTTGTCGCCGATGGCCTTCAGGCCTTGGTCGATTTCCGCGAGCCCGGCTTTATAATCCTTCCTCCGGATCTCGATGTCGGCGCCCACGCGATAAAATCGCTCATCCTTGGGAAAAAGCTTCTTGCCCGCCTCGACATACTCGCGCGCCTTGTCATACTCTTCGTTCTGTGCCGCGATGATCGCAATGTTCACCAACACACCGGCGTCCTCGGGCTTGAGATCGTACGCCTTTTCGATGTCCGCCTTGGCGCCCTCCTTATCCTCAGTCGTCAAGCGGTATAGCGCGCGAGCCAGGTATGCGTCGGCCGATTCCGGATTCACTTCGATTAACTGCGCCATCACGCGATCCGCCAATTCGGGAGCTTCCTGTTTCACCCGAAGTAAGCCCGCGAGGTTCGCGTACACGTCGACTTCACGCGGCGCGGTCGCCTTGGCCGCGTCGAACGTGTCCGCCTCCGGGTCATACCCGATTAACTTGTAGGCCTCATCGATGGCCTTTTCTGAATCATTGGCTTGGATCAGGTAGGCGACGCGAAGTACGCGCAGCTCGGTGTCTTTTGGGTCGTTTTCAATCAACGTGCCCAGATGGTCCAAGGCATCCTGGTAGCGGCCAACACGGCCGAAGATCTCCGCCAGGCTTCGCCTCAGTTCCTTGGCTTCCGGGCGCGCTGCAAGCCGGCGATCGCGCACGGTGTTTTCCAGCTGCTGCCAGGCCGCATTGATGTCTTGAAATGTCGCATCCTCTTGCTCCGCCAGATCGGCATACGCCTTGGCGTATTTCATGCGGGCATCATCATCGCCGCGGTTGAGCGTCAAATACTGCCAGTAGTATTTCACCTCCTCGCGGTAATCGCCGGCTTTGCGCGCCTTTTCGGCCTCGACAAGCAGTGCGCCTGATTTCCGCTCGATCTGAAACCGCCAGATTCCGTAGACGGCGCCCGAGCAAACCAAAGTTCCGATCACCAGTCCAATCAGAAGCGAAAAGTTGACTCGATATTGTTGCATGGTCACTACCTGGATTGGTGTCCAACCGTTAAAGCGCAGGCCCACGATGCGCAGATTATGTTAGAAGACCCCGGACGTTTCGCCGCGGGGTTAGATTTCTCCAGCCCAAACTACAGAACAGATGTGGCGCCCTCGATCGGGTGGCCGAATTGACGCACACACTGACCATCCCCAAATTGCAGCGGCCGTTTGGCGGCCGCCAAAGCTGTCCCAAACGGGCCCGAGCTTTTATGCCATTGCGCCGATGAGACTCGGCGAGCTCCTCGCCGATACGCCTGCAGCGCTGCTGCAATTTGCGAACACGGATTTCGTCCGGCAGGGCTCGTCACATGACGGTTGCCGAGCGACGAAAACCCTTCAAAGGCCTTGCTTTATCGTATCCCCACGGACCTTTCTGTCAACGAACGGAAGGGCGCTTCGTTACGTACATCTGGTGCTAATCGTTACAACCGAACCGCGCCGCCGCCCGATCTTGCCACAATGCGCGGCCAAATCCACTCACAAGCAGCTAAATTCGGTAAAACAGCCTCGCCATACGGCCGCTTTTTGCCGGACGCAATAGTATGAAGGGTGGCGGCCCGCCCTCGCAAGCCGCCCTGAATTTGCATCGCCCGAAATGCTTAATTGACGCTGATTCGCACGGGCGTCGAAACCGTCGCTTCAGGCCCTTCGCTAAATGCTTGCAACGTCACGGGACCGTGACCGA